>JBIKUE010000038.1:0-39484 GCA_044347755.1 Saprospiraceae bacterium | reverse complement strand
CAAAGAATAAGTGATTGCCTTGTACCAGGATCTGGGATTGTATGTTGGAAAGATTGCCCACATAATCATCAAATCCCAAATCTACCTTGCGGGTCCATTGTAGTGCGCCATTTTTGTCGGTTTTGATCAGGTAAAGATTGCCTGGCCCTGCCAGATCATGCGCAAAGATCAAAAAGCCGTCAGGAAGGCTTACCAGTTCGTCGGCAACCTCACTGATAGCCTCCGGGAGATTTATGCTTTTTATCCACTGCAGATTGCCTCCCAGTCCGTTTTTGTGCAGGAAGATTTGGCTGTTGTTCAGGTTGTCGTCGGTTTCGCTGCCAAAACTGATAGAAAAAATGCTGTTGTCTTCAATGAGCAGGTCCATTCCGTATAATCTGGCCGGGCTACCGGGAGCTACATGGCTCAGCCGTGACCATTCAACATTGCCGGAACTTAGCTCTATGCGGGACAGCGCATGCCTCATATCTGTAAATTCAGTTCCGTTGGTATATCTGCCTACACCATACAATTTACCATTGTGAATGATTGCGGAATTGAAATTATCGCCACCACCAAGATTCAACTTTTGATTCAAGGCACTTCCGGATACCATCGTACCGGTGGCTTTGTTGAACTCAATCATCCGGTTGTCGTTGGTTGGGCTGTGCGGGTTGTCGTAAATCAAATAATTACTGTTGGGTAATTCCAACAGTCCCATGGTATAAGCCGACTCAAATCCGTATTCACTTAACCAAAGAACAGTACCGATATTTGGATTGTAACGAAATACAAAACCGCGTGCACCGGGCTGAAAAGTGCCACTTTGACCCAAGCCGGCGATCATCCCCTCAGAATCCACGATCAGGTCCGAAAGATAATCATCCAGCCCGGAGTTCACGTCAAAAGTACGCGACCAGATGAGGGTGCCTGCCGGACTCATTTTCAGGATCAAAACACTGTCCTGCTTGGAGCCTGTGATGTATAGATTGCCGTCTTTGCTATCATAGATACCATATCCTCTGGCATCTGCATCGGGGAATGCTACCGTTTTGATATAGGTTTCGCTGTTACAGTTGCAGTTGTTAAAAACGACGGTATTGGAAACCGTGGTTTCTCCACCACAGGCATCGGTGATTTTTACGGAATAGGTTCCGGAGGTTGTGGTTTGAATGGAGGCTGTAGTTGCTCCTGTATTCCACTGATATGCATAACCATTCAAACCGCCCATAACTTGCGGGCTGAGCATTGCGGTCTCACCTACACAAAGGGACTGGTTATTCATGGTGGCGCTCAAATCTGGCCGGTCATTGATGATGAATTCTACCACCCCGTTCGTACAAGAGCATGTATTAGGGATAACCAGTTGAATGTTTTCTGGTCCTTCTGCCTGGCCATCAGCAATTAATTGCACGGGTACAAACACTTCTGTTTGACCGGCTGGAATAATTACCGGACTATTCAGGGCAACATAATCCACGCCGGGAATAGCAGTTCCTCCTGCAATAAATTGGACTGGCAGCGGAAAATTGATATTCCCGTTGCCCCTGGAAAAACGGATTTTGCCGGCATCACAGTTTTCATATGCGGAGTTCAACCCACCCGGATAGGCAGATTCTACCAGCACGTTGCCGCCAGCATCAAAAGAATTGGCCTTCAGGAATACGGCAGAATCCCACACGCCATCGCCTACGTCGGCTAATTTAAGCTTGATATGGTATTTCTGGCAAGGAACTACTGTGGCAAGAGCCACCAGTTTTCTGGTAAAGCCATCATATTGTGTCTCTATAGTTGCCGGTCCGTTGGCTGGAGGAACGGTAAGACAAGACAGGTTTATTACCGGAGTATTGTGTATATAAAGATTACTGTTGGTGAGGTGGTTTACGGTATTTATGGCTACGGGTACGTTTGTTGAAGGAATCAGGGCAATGTTTTGGGTGCCATTGATGCCAGGGCCGGAAATGAAAAAGCCGAAAACATCATTGAATTGAGAGTTTACATACTCGCAATACTCCTCTGAAGCGAATACAAATTCAAAGGATACGGTATTTTGGGTAGGGATGAAATCAAATTCAATATTTGCCCGGTCATATGTTAAACTGCCATTGGCAAGAGGCATAAGTTCGCTGTCTGGTGTAAGTACACCAAATCCCCAACTGGAGCCGTTCGCATCATTTGGGCCCGGAGCCAATCCAATATTTCCGGTGGCCATGATGAGGCCGGAATCAAAGCCGATATTCGTAGACCCATTGGAAAAGGTGCCAATTTGGGAAGGAAAACCCTGATAAGTAACATTGCTGATTTGAAAGCAGCCGCCGCCCACCAGCACATTTTCAATCAGGTGTTGGGCGCTGAAGCCATCCTGCACTTCCAAAATGGCTTGATCAGCCATGCCTGAGAGTTTATTCAACCAGGCCCGACTTTCCGGACAACTTTCACAAACAATGGAAAGGTAGGTTGGAATATCAGTACTTTGTTCTGAGCTTTCCGCCTTGATCTGGATATCTATACATTCTTTCGGCGCCGAAAAAGTTACGATGTGGCGCTCTTCCCGCATAAATGCTACCTTGGCTGCACTACCTGACAAACCGGGTGCAGGTGCTACTTCAAAGGAAGCCTTTTGACCGTCTGCCATGGGATTGGCGATCAACTTATAGGTGTTTCCTTGTGTTAGTCCACAAAGGCGCAGGGTATTTGTGCCTTTGCTTAGCGTTAACGGTGCGCGCATCTTGGCGCCGCTGAATTGAATTTCCGAAAGATGTTGCGCCTGAAGCGAAACGGCGCATATTCCGGAGAAAATGGTCAGGAAGAGCAGAGTAGGATAAATCCTGATTCTCATAAGATTTATGGTATTGGTGAAATAGATGACACAAAAAAAGGGATGTTCAAGCCGTCAAGTCGGTTTCCCCTTCTAAAAAACCGCACTTGAAGGTGCATGAAAATCCCGGCCTCTAAAGTAGGGCATTGAAGCAACTCTAACCAAAAAAGAGCCTCGTTTTTCGCATAATTGTCGGAAACAAGGCACTGCACTACAGAGGCGACATGCATGGTTATGTTTATGCTACAAAGGTGCATAAACGACATCCGGGTTAGCAAGCACAAAATTGCCAATCGCTTCCGGGCGTTTAGATGTGTCTGAAAAAAACATGAGCCATCCCCAAGCAATGGGAATGACTCATGTCGGTAGCTTTAAATACTATGGTTTAGTGGCCTGGTGTTATTACATCATACCGTCCATGCCGCCCATGCCTGGGTGGCTGTGGCCATGCGCCTCTGCTTTTTTAGGCTTTTCACTGATCACGCATTCGGTGGTCAGTACAAGGCCTGAGATAGAAGCCGCATTTTCCAGTGCCACGCGGGTCACTTTCGTCGGGTCAATGATGCCCGCCTTTTTCAAATCTTCGTACACATCCGTGCGCGCATTGTAGCCGAATGCTGCTTTGCCATCCAGTACTTTGTGGAATACCAGTGATCCATCTACTCCGGCATTTTCTGCAATGATACGGATCGGAGCTTCCAACGATTTGCGCACAATAGCAATGCCTGTGGTTTCGTCGTCGTTGGTGCCTTTCATGCCGTCGAGGCTTTTAATGGCACGAACGAGCGCTACGCCTCCACCTGGCACAATGCCTTCTTCAATGGCTGCGCGGGTTGCATGAAGTGCGTCGTCTACACGGTCTTTCTTTTCTTTCATTTCTACTTCAGTAGCGGCGCCTACGTACAGTACGGCTACACCGCCAGCCAATTTGGCCAGGCGTTCCTGAAGTTTTTCGCGGTCGTAATCGCTGGTAGTGGCATCGATCTGTTGTTTGATCTGGCCGGTACGCGCTTTGATGTCAGCTGCTTTGCCTTTACCATCAACAATGATGGTATTGTCTTTATCAACCGTAATACGTGCGCATTGACCCAGGTGTTCCAGGCCGGCATTTTCCAGTTTGTAACCTTGCTCTTCGCTGATTACAGTACCGCCGGTAAGAATGGCGATGTCTTCCAGCATGGCTTTGCGGCGATCGCCGAAGCCTGGAGCTTTAACAGCTACCACCTTCAATCCCGCGCGCAGACGGTTAACTACCAATACGCCCAGTGCCTGAGAATCAACATCTTCAGCAATAATCAGCAATGGCCGACCTGTTTGCAGAGATTTCTCGAGTACCGGCACCAAATCCTGCATGTTGCTGATCTTTTTGTCGGTAATCAGGATGTACGGATTTTCGTAATCCGCTACCATCTTTTCTGCATCGGTAATGAAATATGGGCTGAGGTAACCGCGGTCGAATTGCATACCAATTACTTCCTCTACATAGGTGTCAGTACCTTTAGCCTCTTCTACGGTGATTACTCCGTCTTTAGAAACACGTTTCATAGCATCTGCTAGCAGGGTGCCGATGGTTTCATCGTTGTTGGCAGAGATAGCGGCTACCTGCTGGATTTTTTTGAAATCGTTGCCAATTTCTTCGCTCTGCTCTTTAAGGTTGGCGATAATCGTCTTTACGGCTTTGTCAATACCGCGCTTGAGGTCCATTGGGTTGGAACCCGCAGCTACATTTTTCAAACCTGCAGTTACCATAGCCTGAGCCAAAACGGTAGCTGTAGTGGTACCATCACCGGCAGCGTCAGCTGTTTTGCTGGCTACTTCGCGCACCATCTGGGCGCCCATATTAGCTACAGCATCTTCCAGTTCTACTTCTTTGGCTACGGTCACACCGTCTTTGGTGATGGCGGGTGCACCAAAAGACTTTTGGATCACCACATTGCGGCCTTTAGGGCCAAGGGTTACTTTCACGGCGTTAGCCAATGCATCAACACCCTCTTTCAGTTTTTCACGGGCTTCTGTATTGAAGTTAATTTGTTTGGCAGACATATTTGTGTTGGATATGAGTTATTGGAATGTGGTTAATGTGGGGAATGTGGGTTACAGTATCACCAGAATTTCGTCTTCACGCATGATGATGAAGTCCTGACCTTCATGGTTGATTTCCTGGCCGGAGTATTTGCCGTAAAGTACAATATCTCCCACCTGAACGGTCATATTGTGGGCGTCTTTGCCGGATTTACCGGGGCCAACAGCAACAACTTCACCACGCTGTGGCTTTTCTTTTGCAGTATCTGGAATGATGATACCACCTTTCGTTTTTTCTTCAGCAGGCGCTGGCTTGATGATCACGCGGTCAGCGATTGGCTTCATAACGTTTTAACTATTTTAATTTTGATGAGTGTTTAAGAATCTGCCACAAACGGAATTATCTGCGGCATTATGCTTTTGAGCAAACTTCGTGCTACGCCGCAAGAACTGCCATTTTTTCAGATGCATTGCCGGGAAATGTCAGGTTTTTGCCAGCCCATTGTCAAAATGCCCTGAATACCGAAGCAGCCAGACGCTTTCGTCTGGTGATAACCGCAGGAAAGGAAAATTGTTTGCACATTCAGTTATGCAATTTAACCTTTAAATTCATCCATTCAAAAACAAACCTGATCATCAATCACAGCAAACCTCTACTTTTGGCGGTGTTTTCCTGAAACCTGTCACTATGTTGCGTTTTCTCCGCCCAAATATTCCCGAGCATCTGAGCGACGAGCAGTTGCTGGCTGATTATTTGGGGGGTAACAGCAGGGCTTTGGGATTACTGTACGAACGATACATGCCGATGGTTTACGGGGTTTGTTTAAAAATCCTGAAAGATTCCGGGAAGTCGGAAGATGCCGTGATGGGGATTTATGAATCTCTGACAAAAAAGGTAAAAGAGCATGAAATCGGGGCGTTCCGGGGCTGGTTATATGTGCTGGCTAGAAACTATTGTCTGATGGAATGGCGTAAAAATCAACGCAGACCAACAGATCATATCGCCCCGGAAGATATGGTTCGGTACGATGCCGTGGAGCAAGCTTTTGAATATGAATTGCCAAGGGAAACCTCCTCGCTGGAGCGATGCCTGGCAGAACTTACTGATCAACAACGGACATGTGTGCAATGGTTTTACTATGAAGATAAATCCTATAAGGAAATCGCTGAAATATTGGCAGAAGACCTGGGTAAAGTGCGCTCTTATATTCAAAACGGGAAACGCAACCTGAGAATCTGCATGGAAAGAAACGGGTGACGGTAGACAGCTTACGGTGGACGGTAGACGGGGGTGTTGCCCGCTCCACCGTAAGCCGTCCATCGTAAGCCGTCTACCGTCCACCGTTGAATAAAATTATGACCAACCCTTACGACAACGACAAGAGGCTGCTTGAACTGCTGGAGCGCTGGCAATCGGGAGATTTCACCAGTGCAGATGAGCAGGAAATACAGTCGTTGACCGGTTCTGACGAATTCCGTCGTGAATCGGCGGAGGGTTTTATGGCTATGCCGGATGTAGATCATGCCAAACATCTGACCTCTTTACAAAAGCGATTAAAGGAACGAACCGGTACTGCTAAAAGGGTACTAATGCCGCAACTTTTAACTGCTGTTGCAGCGGTGGTATTGTTGGTAGTTGCGGTTGTGTGGCTTATACCTTCCACGGAAAATGCTGCTAAGCAAGAATCATTGGCTACAGAATCAGCCCCTCCTGTGCCCCCTTTCTCTGCAGATAGCAGTGATGGACCAAGCGCTGCGGAACCTGATTTGGCCGCTGCACCTGCAAGGGAGCGCGAAGCAATAGTGGCTAAGGATATCGAAGGCACCATTCTGAGTCAAACTGCGGAGCCGGGAAGAACCTATCCGACCTTTGCAATATCTGATACCCAGGTTTCATTCCCTGTTACAGCAGCGCCAGAGCCAGCTGCCGGGGAAGTAGCCGTGGCTGAAATGGAGCAAAAAAATGCGGAAATGGCCAAAGTAGAGGAAGCGTTGGATGATGTAGATCTACGTTACGGAAATATGATTCCTCCAAAGAAGGATGTGGAAGCAAAAAAAGCAAAGTCTCAGCCAAAAGCCGAATCAACGAAGCGAAAGCCTTCTGGTTCTGAAGGAGCACAACCATCCGGAGGTTGGGATGCTTTTAATGAATACCTTCGCCAAAATGCCAGATTGCCAGAGGAAGCACGTCAAAATAATGTTTCCGGTAATGTCCGTATTCGTTTTCTGGTGGATAAAAATGGCCAACCAAAGGACTTTTTAATCCTTAAATCACTCGGATTTGGTTGCGATGAGGCTGCCCGAAGGATAATTGAACAATACAACTGGATCTACGGTCAGAACAATACCCTAACAGTAGATATTCCCTTTGTTCGTTAGGCTTGATCTTTCTTATGTTGAAAACATACTTCCCCTGGCTTTTTCAGCCTTATCCATTTGAAGTGAGATGGTCAAAAGGTTTGCGAAATGGTTTTTGGGCCGGACTTTTCGTCACTGCTTTCCTGTTTTTTTTCAAACCATTTGGTACCACGGTAGGCGAAGGCCTGGAATGGCGCTATTTAACTCATTGCGTTGCTTTTGGACTGGTCACCTTTGGGGTTACGCTTTTGATGCAGTTGTTGTGCAGAGCACTCCCTGCAATATTTAACGAGCGTGAATGGCGTTCCTGGAAAGAAATCCTTTTCAACCTGTTTTTCTTGTTTTGTATTGGACTGGCGAATATGTTATTGGGCAAACTGTTTTACAAAGCGCCTGTTACCTGGTATTCTTTTCTGATGTGGCAAGTATATACGGTAGCTGTTGGAATTTTTCCTACCGTATTCGGAGCCTTTTTAAGTGTTGTAAACCTGCAAAAAAAGTATGCAGAGGAAGCCGCCGGGATCCATCCCGAGCCTGGAACACATACCCAACACCATCAGGTAACTCTATACGGTGAAAATCAGCAGGAAATGCTCCAAATTGATGTGGCAAATATTGCCTTTCTGGAAGCCCAGGATAATTATGTTCAGGTGAACTACTTTGAGCAGGGTATGTTTAAGCGGAGGTTATTGCGAACAACCATGAGAAAAATGGAGGATAGTCTGAAGGAGTATGATTTCCTTTTTCGCTGCCATCGTACCTATCTGGTCAATTTCGATCTGGTAGAAAGGGTCAGTGGAAATGCCCAAGGATACCGCCTTCATCTATCCGGAATTGAAGAAACCATACCTGTATCACGCGGGCTCAATGCGGAAGTGAAAAAGCGCCTGGAGTAAAGGAGTTGGTCTGAGCCAAAAACGCTGACCTGCTCCAATCTGTGCAATTCTCGTTACCTTGCAGCCCAATAAAGTAAAGCTACTGAATTCGATATGAGAAAATCTCTGTCATTGTTGCTCTTTTTGGCCTTTTTCACGGCCCTTTCTGCCCAAAATACCCCTTACGATTTCAAGGAACACAAACGCCTGAATGCTACTTCGGTGAAAAATCAGGCTCAAACCGGCACATGCTGGGCCTTTAGCACACTCTCCTTTCTTGAAAGTGAGGTCATGCGTGTTGGGAAAAAAGAGGTTGATTTGTCTGAAATGTTTGTAGTGCGGCACATCTACCGCATGAAATGCGAAAACTATGTACGCCGCCAGGGTAATGCACAGTTTGGCGAGGGCGGATTGGCCCATGATGTCCTGATTGCAGTAGAACGCTACGGACTGGTGCCTGAAAGTATCTACCCGGGTAGAAAAGACCCATCTGCACCTTTGAATCACGGTAAAATTGAAAGGACACTGCGCAATTTATGTCAGGACTTTGTGAAGCAAGGTAAAGAGGGCAAATTGGATGCAGATTGGCTCAATAAAATTGAACAGGCGCTTGATGAAGAATTCGGCAAAGTACCCACCAAATTCGACTACGCCAATGTAGTGTTCACACCTACCTCATATCGGGATTACCTGAATCTGAATCCAGAAGATTACATTACGGTAACCTCCTTTACCCATCATCCTTTTTGGGGGAAATTCATTTTGGAAGTACCTGATAACTGGGCAAACGGAGCCATGTACAATATTCCGGTGGGTGATATGATGCGTTGCGCTAAAAATTCCATTGAGCTGGGTTATACCGTAGAATGGGATGCGGACGTAAGTAATGAGGGCTTTTCTGCACCAAATGGTCTTGCCATCGTTCCGGCAACCCCAATGAGAGAAAAAGACGGGATCGCAGCATCCAATACCTTCAAGATTTGGGAGCCCGAAACAAAGATCACTCAGGAGTCAAGACAAAAGCTGTTTGATCAGCAAATAACCACCGACGACCACCTGATGCACATCGTTGGGTTGTTGGATGAAACACATTCAGGTTTGTATTACGTTGTGAAAAATTCCTGGGGCGAAATTTCTGAAAATAAAGGATATGTATACTGTTCTGAAGCATTCATGCGCCAGAATACCATTTCCTTTACCGTACACAAAGATGCCTTACCTGATGATATAGCCAAGCGGCTGGGCTTGAAGGAAGGTGAAGTAACCATCGAAAAAAGCGATATTCGTGCCAGACCAGGTCGCTCTCCGGAAATGGAACTTCGTCCTGCTCCCACACTTAAGTCCAGTCCGGCCCAAAAAACAGTGACCCCGGCTACCAAAGCACCGGCTAAAAAATCTTCCGATAATTAACAGGTTGAGCCCAACCAATTTTAAAGCATTAGCATCAAAATGAAATCCACACCATTAACGGAAAAACACATAGCCCTGGGGGCTAAAATGGCTGAGTTTGCGGGCTACAATATGCCCATTTCCTATACAACCATCACAGAGGAACATCATGCCGTCCGGAAAGCGCTGGGCGTGTTCGATGTGAGCCACATGGGAGAATTCATCGTTCGGGGTAAGGACGCCACTGCATTTTTGCAAGGCGCAACCAGTAACGATGTATCTAAATTGAAGCCAGGACAAATCCAGTATTCCTGCATGCCCAACAAAAAAGGAGGTATTGTGGACGACCTGTTGGTTTACCGACTGGATGATGCACCGGAAATGACCGTAGAAGGAGAGCAATCCTATATGCTGGTGGTAAATGCCAGTAATGAGATCAAAGACTGGCGTTGGCTCAAGCGCCAGGCGCGGGGTTTTCAGGTGAAAATGCAGAATATCTCTTCCAAAACCGGATTGATCGCCGTTCAAGGCCCCAAGGTGGTGGAAGCGCTCAAAAAACTCACCGATATTGATCTCGGAAGCATTGAATATTATTCTTTCCGTCGGGGTAAATTCGCCGGATGCAAGAATGTGATAGTTTCTGCAACCGGTTATACAGGCTCGGGAGGATTTGAAATTTATGCCCGCAACAAAGACATCGCCAAAATATGGGATAAAATTTTCAAGGCGGGTGAAAAGCACGGCATCAAACCTTGCGGCCTCGGCGCCCGCGACACCCTACGTCTGGAAATGGGCTATTGCCTCTATGGCAACGATATTGACGATAAAACAAGCCCTATCGAGGCAGGTTTGGGATGGATTACCAAGCTGAATAAAGCCGCTGATTTTCCTTCAAAAGCGAAATTCCAAAAGCAAAAAGCTGAGGGCGTTAAACGGCGTTTGGTGGGATTTGTACTCGATGGCGAACGCCGCGTGCCTCGTCATGGATACGTCATTGAAAGCCGTCGCGGGGCTACCATCGGAGTAGTTACATCCGGCACCCATTCTCCAACGCTAGACAAACCAATAGGCACCGGCTACGTAAAATTGAAATACGCTGAGCCAGGTTCCAAAATTTCCATTGTAGTTGGTGGAAAAAAACTGGAAGCAGTGGTTACTAAAATGCCATTCGTAGAACCAGGCGTATAATTGCGTGAATGAAAGATGGCTCAGATTGTTAAAATCTTCTTTCCTTTACGCCCCGAAAAGCTCTAACTGCAAAGTCGCATATATTCAACTTGCCAGTCATATGGATTTCAACCAGATTCAAGAACTCATCCGAATGGTGAGTAAGCACAAGCTCTCTGAGTTCAGCCTCAAAGAGGGCGATTTCAAGCTTGTCATTCGCAATCAAGGCGCTTCTATTGAAGGCGCTTCACCAGTAATGGTGGCTGCCCCTCAACCGGTGATGACTATGCCGGTAGCTGCGCCGGCACCTGCCGCTGCACCGGCGCCTGCCCCTAAAGCTGAAACACCAGCAGCTGCTCCGGCATCGGACGACTCCAAGTATGTTGCCATTAAATCGCCGATGGTAGGTACTTTTTATCGCAGTGGCGGACCAGACAAGCCTCCGTTTGTGAAAATTGGCGACACGGTGGATGCCGGCTCTAAAGTCTGCATCATTGAAGCCATGAAACTCTTTAACGAGATCGAATCGGAAGTAAAAGGTAAGGTGGTTAAAATCCTGGTAGAGGATGCCTCTCCTGTGGAATATGAACAGCCGCTTTTCCTGGTTGAACCAGCCTGATTAAAAAAAGATGTTTAAAAAAATACTCATTGCCAACCGGGGGGAAATTGCCCTGCGCGTGATCCGGACCTGTAAAGAAATGGGCATCAAAACGGTGGCGATCTATTCTACTGCCGACCGCGACAGCCTGCACGTACGCTTTGCCGACGAAGCGGTTTGTATTGGTCCGCCATCTTCTGCTGAAAGCTATCTGAACGTTCCGCGTATCATGGCAGCTGTGGAGATCACCAACGCTGATGCTATTCACCCGGGTTACGGATTTTTGTCGGAAAACGCTGCTTTTGCCGAGGTTTGCAAGCAATACGGTGTGAAATTCATCGGCCCCACGCCGGATCAAATCCGGAAAATGGGCGATAAAATCACGGCGAAAGAGACCATGCTGAAGGCCGGTGTGCCTTGTGTGCCCGGAACAGAAGGTTTGCTTACAGACGTAAAAGAAGGCTTGAAGCTGGCTGCTGACATTGGCTATCCGGTAATCCTAAAAGCAACTGCCGGTGGCGGTGGCAAAGGGATGCGTATCGTTTGGAAACCTGAGGAGTTTGAGAACCAATGGGACACTGCTCGTCGGGAAGCCAAAGCCTCGTTCTCCAACGATGGTATTTACATGGAGAAATACATCGAGGAACCACGCCACATTGAGATTCAGGTAGCCGGCGATCAATTTGGAAAAGCCTGTCACCTCTCCGAACGCGACTGCTCCATTCAGCGTCGTCACCAAAAGCTGGTGGAGGAAAGCCCATCTCCGTTCATGACCCCCGAACTCCGCGAAAAAATGGGCGAAGCAGCCATTAAGGCCTGCAATGCCATCAACTATGAAGGGGTTGGAACCATTGAGTTCCTGGTTGATAAATACCGGAATTTCTACTTCATGGAGATGAATACCCGTATTCAGGTGGAGCACACGGTAACGGAAGAAGTAATTGATTTTGACCTTATCAAGGAACAAATCAAGATAGCTGCAGGATTGCCGATTTCCGGAAAGAACTACTTCCCGGAAATGCACGCCATCGAATGCCGGATCAATGCGGAAGACCCGTTTAACGATTTCCGCCCAAGCCCGGGTAAAATCCATTCCTTCCACTCGCCTAAAGGTCATGGCGTTCGGGTTGATACACATGTATATGCCGGATATACCATTCCGCCATACTATGATTCCATGATTGCCAAGCTCATCTGCCGTGCGCGCACGCGCGATGAAGCCATCAAAAAGATGGAGCGCGCCCTGGATGAGTTTGTCGTGGAAGGCGTAAAAACCACGGTTCCGTTCCATCAGCGACTCATGCGCAACAAAGATTTCCAGGAAGGGAATTTCCACACCGGATTCCTGAATAATTGGGATTTCAAGAGTGTCGAACTGTAAAGGGACGTTAGTCCCAAGCACTCGGGATGGACAGGCGAAGTCCGGTTTTACGAAATTGATAAAGATTGGGTTCTTGATTTTTAGTGTCGGGGTGACTGCCAGTCACCCCGACACTAAAAATCAAGAACCCAATCGGCATTATGGCATTAGCGAATTGCTTTGTTCTCTTTTACTTGAAGGTCTCTCAGCAGATTAAGCCTTGAATTATTTGCGTTTGCCCTAAATTTCGCTCCGCCGTAGCTGTTGGCGAGGGCGCCAACAGCGGAAAGTAGCGTTAACTTTTGGCTAAACATGCTTGATAACCAATGCTTTGTTCCGTTGTTGGCGTCCTCGCCAACAACCACGGCGGAGCGAAATGCCAGAAGAAAATCACCTTTTCTATTTTTGCACATGTTGAGTCCTGGTATTTTGGAATTTATCTGGCAGCACCGGGAAGATGATCCGCGGCAAATGGCATTGTCGGGAAAGAAGTATCCCGGCTTGCCCATGGCTGAGTTAGCTTCTCAGGTGCAGGCGCTGCAGAAAATCCGGCATAAAATTCCTTCCTGGTACAGGCCAGGCATGTATTTCCCATTTCCTTTATCGGTAGAGCAGGCGTCTTCAGAGGCTACGGCTAAGTTCAAGGCCGGGTTGTTCGAGGTGGATAAAATGGCTGATCTAACCGGCGGCATGGGGGTGGACGCCGGCTTTTTTGCCCAAAAAGCGCAGTCGCTGACGTATGTAGAGCAAAATGCAGCACTGCTGGAAGCCACCCGGCATAATTTTCAAACACTTGGTATCGCAGGGGTGGATTGGTACCAAGGCACAGCCGAATCGTTTTTGGCCACCCACCCAGGGGGACTGGATTTGATCTATCTGGATCCCGCCCGCCGACATGACGCCAAGGGGAAAGTATTTCAGTTGGCCGATTGTACGCCGGATGTATTACAACTCAAGACTTTATTGTTTCAAAAAGCCCGACGAGTGTTGCTGAAAACCGCGCCATTGCTCGACCTGAAGGAAGCGGCCAGGCAACTGGGGCAGGTAGCCGGCATTTGGGTGGTGGCTGCACAGGGGGAATGTCGGGAAGTACTGTACCTGCTGGAACCCCACACTCCTTCCTGGGAAAACGTGCCGATTCAAGCTGTACACTTGCAGGAGGGTGGTATGGCAATTTTTACTTTCCACTGGCAGGAGGAACAGGAGGCGATGGCCATACTGTCGCCGCCGCTGCAATATCTGTACGAGCCCAACCCGGCGATCTTGAAAGCCGGCGCCTTCAAATCATTTGGTCTTCGGTACGGATTGGGCAAATTACATACACATACCCATTTGTACACTTCAGCGCAGTTGGTGGAACATGTCCCGGCCAGGTGTTTTGTCGTGGATCAGGTTTGCCGGTACGACCGCAAGGCAGTACAGGCTGCTGTGCCTGATGGTAGGGCGAATATTACCTGCCGGAATTTCCCGGATACGCCGGATCAGGTGCGGAAAAAACTGGGATTAAAGGACGGGGGGGAGGTGTATTTGTTTGCGGCTACAGTTATGGAGCAACAGAAAGTGATTGTGGTGGGTAGGAAGGTTGAAGTGACGGCGGGTTTAGCCGCCAATGTTTGATAGGTTTGAAGGGTTTGATGTGCCAGCGGGTTTGGTTGCCACAATTTGAATAATTGCCAATTTTCCCACACTTTTACGATACTTTTAAAGCTTTATCAATACACCCTAAGGCTCATTTAGCCTGATATAGCCACCTCTTTTTAGTAGCCTTTTCAGGCTTTCCATATTTTCAGATGAACCATTTGATAATCATTTTTTTTCTTTTTTTAGGGTGCCTTAGCAGCAATGTTGGAGCTCAATCAGGGTTTAACAGTGTTTACCACCAATATTCATTGGTAGATCATTTTTCACGCCTTATTGTAGCACAAGATACCATCTATACCATTGGCGAGGCTTACGATACTACGGATATCACTTCACCACTCCAAGTTTGGATGGTAAAAACCGATTCCTTTGGGAATATCATAAAAACTAAACTCCACCGGGATTCTTTGAACGCCTTCCTGTCCATGGATTTTCTATATGGGAATATCCTTCAAACCGCCAAAGGTTTTTTTGCATTCCCGGTGTTTGTTTTTGGACGAAATGCCTTTCAAATTATCCAAATCAACAAAGAGCTGGAAGTTCAATCCATTTTTGAGTACCCACTCGGTGAAAATAAAAACGAATATTACGAACAATTGTTAGAAATGCCAGACGGTGGCTTTATGATTGCAGGATCGGCGCAGCGTTCTAATTTTAAGCAGGATGGATTTGTAAGAAGAATAGACCAACATGGCAATTTGTTATGGGAAAAATATTACGGAGAGTTTACAAAAGATGAATCCATTAGAGCAATTGATAGGATAAATGAAAATAAATTTGTTGTAGGAGGAGGTGTTGGGCCTGATTCTAACAATCCTTCCACTGCCAGAGCCGGTATTTGGGTCATAGATAGCAATGGGACAGTGACTAACACCTGGATTGGCCCTCAAAGCCCTGATTTTATTTTGATTAGAGGTCTACTAACTACCCCTGATGGAGGCTTTATTGCTCATGGTAGGACGTATATGGGCGAAGGCCCCTGGGGCAGCAAGGTCCAGGTTTGCCTGATGAAGTTTAATGCATCTCTACAATATGATTGGTTTAAACATATCGGTCCGGGGACTGGCAATTTTACCGGAATAATGGACATGACCGCCACCCCTGACGGTCATTACCTCCTGGCCGGTCAGCGCACCTCTTACGGAGACTTTAGCGTGCCTTCTGAAGACTGGGGCGGCTGGCTGTACAAGTTTTCCGAACAGGGCGACAGCCTGTGGTCGAGGGCAGACAATGCGCCGCCGGGCATGAATGCCACAGGAGAGTTTGTGTACGGTGGGGTAGGGTTGCTCTCCAGCGGCAGTGTGGTAGCCGGAGGCAAAGGTGATATTGACGACAAGTTTGTGGGCTGGATCGTCAAGGTTGCTGCCAATGGCTGCATGGACAGCTTAGATTGTCTGATTTCGGCAGTGGAAGAATCTGAGGAGGCGGTGGGATTGGAGGTTTCCCCCAACCCCGCCAATCAAACCCTGCAAATAACCAGAAGCACTGGAGTTAAAGGCGCACAATTACGGATTATTGGCCTGACCGGCACTTTGGAGGAATACACGATCCCGCGGGGACAAACAATCACAGTTTTTTCCACCACTCATTTGCCAAATGGTCTTTATATGGTAGTCATGATGGAGGAAGGTAAGGTTGTCGCCAGGCAAAAGCTAATCATTCTCCACTAAGTGCATAGTTGGGGTTTTCTCGCCGGGCTTTGTATGGAGAGGTCCAAGGTCACGGCAATTTTGGTTAAAGGATTTCGTTTTTACCTCAAATTTCCACCAAATGCGTCCATTAATTATTTGCCTTTTGTTCCTGGGTAAGCTGCCGATTTCAGCTCAAAACCTCATCATCAACGGAGGCTTCGAGCGCCAGTCTCCTAAAAAAGCAGGGGTTTGGCAGGCTACACCCAAAACCTGTCAGTTTTCCGGAGGCTCTGATATTTTGAATACCAGTGCCGATGGCTGGATGACCTTTGAGGTGCAAACTCCGGATTTATTACAATATGATAGTACCGCAGGGTGTCCGGGCTTTCCCAAGCCGCGGAAGGGTGAGCGCATGGTTGGTCTGATCATGTATCACCCGTTTCAGGACGGGCAGTTTGCCTTTGATTATCATGAACTGATCCAGGGCAGCCTGAGCAAACCGCTGGAAAAGGGCAAAACCTATCGCTTTAGTTTTTGGGTGTATTCCACGGATTCGTTAGGGATTAAGCATTTGAATCAGGTGTACGGCAGAAGCTCCAAAGTATCCTCCGTGTACTGCAGTAATTTTGGTGTAGCCTTTTCCGAAGCCAGAATCACGGTTAAAGAAAATTTTATGGTGAGCCAATTGGATTTTCCGGTGAAGCCCCAGGTGAATTTGGCACAAATTATAGAAACGAATGGCCAATGGCGCAAGATTTCCATGGCATTCACCGCCGACCGGAGCAATTACAAGTATTTCCTGTTCGGCAACTTTTTTTCAGACGCAGCAACGCTGATCAACATGACAGACGACGATCGGATGGCTTTGGAAGTAAAGAATCAGAGCCTGGAGTTTTGGCAAAAAAATAAAAGGATCGCCTATTTTTTATTTGATGACTTTTCCCTGGTGGAGGATCCAAACGCGGCCATTGAGCAATCCATACTGGTAGATAAAAAGTACACCATGCCTGATGCGCTTTTGTTTGATTTTGGGAAATTTGACCTGCGTCCGGAAGCCCAGGCATCCATCCAAAAGCTGATTGATGTGTTGAAAAAATACCCGTCTATGAGCTTTGAAATTGGCGGGCACACCGATGACGTTGGTGACGACAAAAGCAATCAAACGTTGTCGGAACAACGTGCCCAGACTGTTTTTCAGGCCTTGAAAATGGGTGGCATCCCGGAACAACAACTGAGTTGGAAGGGGTATGGAGAATCTCAGCCACTTAACTTAAACCTTACAGATGAACAACGGCAGAAGAACAGAAGGGTGGATTGTAAGGTGATAAATTAAAGGTTTTGCAAGATTTTAATCATAGGCTTTTGTTTTTTCCATAGAAGGTGTAATTTTGCGTCCCTTTTCACACCTTAGGGGTTTCCGGAAACAGTTAAATTCCGGACGAGGAGGTAAATTGCGGGCGTGGCGAAATTGGTAGACGTACCAGACTTAGGATCTGGCGCCGCGAGGCATGGGGGTTCGAGTCCCTCCGCCCGCACATCAACAAAGTGATCTGATGAAGTATTTTTCATGGATCCGGTTTTGAGAGGAGGTTGACTCACAAGTAACCACAGAAGTCTAATGGAGATTGTTTAACCACAGAGGCACAAAGAGCACAAAGGATTTTTCCACCACGTGCTCTTTGTGCCTCTGTGGTTACATCACATGAATGGTTTTGAATACCGGTGAGATAATGGCCTCTTTTTGGTTGAATGCTTTTCCCGCCTGTTTGCATCATTTTACATATACCACTTTAGCCCATTTCATAACATGGTTGTCCGCAAAGACATAGACAATTGTAACGCGATTCTGACTGTCACGGTTACCCGTGAAGTTTTAAAACCAAAACTGGATGCTGAACTGAAAAAGGTTCGTCAGCGGATGCCTGTAAAAGGGTTCCGGCCTGGCCAGGTGCCCATGGACTACCTCAAAAAGATGTATGGCACATCTATTTTCAGCGAAACGCTTAATGATCAGTTTAGTGAGGAACTCGTAGCCTACTTGCGGGAATCCCAACTGAATATCCTTGGTCAGCCATTGCCTTCGGAAGACCAGTCCATGAAGTATTCTCTCAATATCAGCAATCCTGATCCGGAGTATGTGATTGAATACGAAATTGGCTTTGTTCCAAAGTTTGACATTCAGGGCGTAGACAAGAGCCATACCTATGAGCGTCTTACGGTAAGCAATCTGGATGAACTGGCTGAAGAAGATCTCCAATATGCCCGTAAGCGTATGGGCAAGCGCAGTAATCCTACGGATGGTATTGAGGATAACGACATCCTTCGCATTGCGGCAAAAGAACTGGAGTCTGAAACCGGCGGCGTGAAAGAAGATGGCTGGGAAACCTCCATGACGTTTTTCATGAAAAATATTCAGGACGAGGCATTCAAGGCCAGTCTGTTGAAACAAAAAACCGGCGATACCGTACGGTTTAATGCTCGTTTGGTGGAGAACCATGATAAAGAAGAGATGTATCGCAAATACATCCTGTCTTTGCCCGAAGACGATCAGCGGGTAGTTGGCGACTGGTTTGAGGGCGTCATCGAAGAAGTGAGTCGCACGGGCGATGCCGATCTGGATGAGGAATTCTTCACCGGCTATTTCGGCGCAGGTGTTTCAAGCAAGGAGGAAGCGGTAGAAAAGCTTAAGGAAGGCATTCTGCAGTTTTACGATGTACGTGCCAATGCGATGTTGTTCCGTTCACTCCAGGAGCGTTTGTTGGAACTGAATCGATTGGAGCTCCCGGAAAAATTCCTCAAGCGCTGGCTGGCGGTTACCAATCAAGGCAAGCTTTCCGCAGCGCAGATTGAACGTGAATTTCCGGCTTTTGCCGACAACCTGCGCTGGTCGATCATTCGTGATGATCTGATGGCCGAATACGGTATTGAAGTATCGGATGCCGATCTGCAAGCTGAATATGGCCGCCGTGTTCGTCAGTATTTCCAGGCTGATCTGCCAGATAACATCATTGCAAGCAGTGTTGAGCGACTGATGAAAGATGAAAAAGAGGTGGAAGGAACCCGCAGGGAACTGGAATCTGATAAATTACTGGAGGCTGTTCGCCAACAAATAACCATTAAAGACAAAGTGGTTAGCTCTGAAGAGTTCCACAAGATTGTGGAAGAGGTAACAGCTAAAGCCAAGGCAGAACAGGAGCAAAGCTCCGGGATGGAGACTGTTTTCGCAGAAGAAGTGTAATGACTCAGCCTACAGTTTAATACCTGTAAGGTTTTTGAAAATCTTACAGGTATTAAACCAAAATGGGCCGTGGGGCAGAAAATTCCTCGTCGGTTTGTGGCAGTTGTTCATCGTTTCTGAAGCGACGTTTGTCTTGCATTCCGGTTCCATTTTTTGAGCATGTAACCTTGTGTCGATTTCGTTGTTTCCTTTGTCTCAGAAAATAAAGCAGAAAGGCAGGATTTTCCAAATCTGTCGGAATGCTTAAAAAGGTAAATACCATGTTTGACAAAAATGAATTTCAGAAGTATGCCACGAAGCATCTTGGCATGAGCAGCATGCACCTTGAAAAGTATATGGAGGCTACGGTGCCAGGTATCAAGGCATTTACGCCCTATGTGATTGAGGAGCGCCAAATGAACGCTGCAGCGCTGGACGTGTTCAGCCGTTTGATGATGGACCGCATCATATTCATGGGCGTTCCGGTTACAGAATATGTATCCAATGTTATTCAGGCGCAGTTGTTGTTCCTGGAGAGTACAGATCCCAAGCGGGATGTACAGATGTTTATCAATAGCCCTGGTGGTTCTGTGATTGATGGTTTGGGTATTTATGATACCATGCAATATGTTGCACCAGATGTTGCCACCATTTGTACGGGTCTGGCAGCTTCTATGGGCGCCGTACTGCTGGCAGCGGGCGCTAAAGGAAAACGCAGTGCGCTGTACCACAGCCATGTGATGATCCACCAACCTATGGGTGGTGCTCAGGGGCAGGTGTCGGACATTGAGATCTCCTACAAGTTGATCAAAAAAATGCAGAAATCCTTGTACGACGTCTTGGCGCATCATACAGGCCAGCCGTATGAAAAAATCGAGGAAGACTGTGATCGCGATAACTGGATGAGCAGTCAGGAAGCCAAAGCCTATGGCTTGGTTGATGAGGTGCTTGACCGGAATAATCCGAAGAAAGGAAAGGAGTAAGTCATTCTTTTTCCGGTGAGATAAAAATCCCTGTATTTGTTCCGAGGAACAATTGCAGGGATTTTTTTTGGAATTATTTGTGGAATCGCCCAACCGATTAGTGATCAATCGCGTCAATCATCTGTTAAAACTTTCGTAAAGGAAGAATTGACAGAATGATGACCATTTTTTTCGCTTATTTTTGAGCGTCTGAACACACTAACTACTTGCCATTTCCATGAAAAAAACATTCATCTACCTGCTTTTTTCAGTTACTTTTTGGAATATTGGTTGTAAGCCGGACGGCGATTTTACCTATTATTACTACACACCTGAGGAGCAGGCTATTTTGTCGCCCTATCTGGATTTGCCGGAAAAGCCTATTAGTTATGCTCCGGTGATGCCATCTTACCTCAGTGTTTCTGCCGGTATTTTTGAACGCCAAATCCCTGATTATGCCAAAGTGGAATTGGGTCGGGTATTATTTTATGATAAAAACCTCTCTAAAGACGGCACCATCTCTTGTGCAAGCTGCCATAAACAAGCCTTGGCTTTTGCCGATGATGCAGCCGTAAGTAAAGGCGTGTTTGAACGAGCGGGTGAAAGAAATTCCATTGCCCTGGCTTCTGTACCTTCCTTCTCTGCAGCATACGACCAAACCGGCAATTCCTTGTTTTGGGATAACCGGGCCCAAACCGTTCAGGAGCAAAGTAAAGCTTCCCTGGCCAATGTTAAAGAGATGGATATGAGTATGACAGAAGTAGTGAATGCGGTCAATAGCCAGCCTTATTATGCGGTATTGATGAAAAAAGCCTATGGTGGAGATGGCACTGCAACGGAGGAGCGTGTCACGGAAGCGATTCAGACTTTTGTCCATTCGCTTTCTTCATTCAAAAGTAAGTTTGATGAAGCGGCTCAGGACCGGTTCATGGCAAGCAACCAGAGTTTCACTTTTGAACTTGAAGACTTTGGTAAATTCAGCGCTCAGGAGAATAAAGGGAAGAGTATTTATTTGAGCAACTGTGCCACCTGTCATACCAACGTGGCAACTATTCCCAGAATGCCATTTGCTTCCAACGGTTTGGATGAATACCCAACAGATCCTGGCGTTGGAGGGGTTTCTTCGGTGGCCTCAGAAATGGGGACCTTTAAAATACCTTCCTTGCGAAACATTGGCCTGACGGCTCCCTATATGCATGACGGCCGTTTTCAAACCCTTGAAGCGGTAGTTGAGCATTACAGCACCGGAGTGAAACCGCATGTTAACCTGGATCCTAACCTGAAAAACTCAAACGGGGCGCCCAAAAATTTACATTTGAGCGTTTCTGATAAGCAGGCATTGGTTGCATTCCTTCATACATTTACGGACAATACGCTTGCATCTGATCAACGGTTTATCAATCCGTTTAAATAATAGCCCCCCAAAGTACCTGTGAAAATAAACGATCAAACTTCCACATCACATTGAAAAACATTTAGCGCCATGAAAAAACTCGCTCCTGTTTTTGTACTTTTTTCCGTGATTTTGCTCGTCCCGGCCTGCAAATCGGATTTTACGTACTATTATTATAACGAAGAGCAAACCAAGGTACTCGCAGAGTACCTGGATTTGCCGGAGTTGCCACATGATTATACGGTTACCTTCCCAAGTCATTTGAGCAACGCAGGGCTTTTTGCCCGGGCCGTTGAACGAGATAAAGCTGTACTCGGCAGAGTATTGTTTTACGACAAAAAGTTGTCGAAAGACGGTACAGTTTCCTGTGCTACCTGCCACAAGCAAGATCTTGCCTTCTCTGATGACAAAGCGTTCAGCGACGGGGTATATGATCGCTCCACCACGCGTAATTCCTTCGCTTTGGGTTCTGTAGCCAATTTCTCTGCCTATTATGGTACTGATTTGAATGGTTCCAATGCCATCCGTTTCTTCTGGGATAACCGGGCCGAAACCGCTGCTGATCAGAGTCGTGGCTCCATGACCAATCCGGATGAGATGGATATGACCATGCATGAAATTGCCACTACGGTAGCCTCACAGCCATATTATATCCCATTATTTGAAAAGGCTTTTGGTTCTACAGAGGTTACAGACGAAAAAGTGCTGGAGGCGGTAGCCAATTTCGTAAACGCCATGGGTTCTTACCAAAGTAAATTTGACGTAGAGGCCAGCAAGAGTCCTGGAGCCTTTACCGGCGGATTTGGGGATGTTGTTTACAATGCCAATTTCAGTGGTTTTACCGCATCTGAAAATCGTGGAAAGACCCTCTATAACGCCAATTGTGCCTCCTGCCATAGTGGAAACATGGGTCGCCCGGTTTTGCAGCTGGCCAATAACGGACTGGAGTTGAATCCTACGGATCTTGGCGTAGGCGCCATCAGTGGAAAGAACTCAGAGATGGCAACTTTCAAGGTGCCTACCCTCCGCAATGTTGCACTAACAGCCCCTTTTATGCACGACGGCCGGTTCAAGACGCTGGAAGAAGTGGTGGATTTTTATAACACAGGCATCCAAAACCACCCGAATCTGCATGCTGACCTAAAAACGGCTGGACAAGCTAAAAAAATGAATTTTTCGGCTACTGATAAACAAGATTTGGTGGCCTTCCTGAATACCTTGACAGATGATCGTTTGCTGGAGGACAAAAAGTTCTCAGATCCATTTAAACAGTAAACTTAAACACTTCCGCCATAACTGCCCGAAAGCCATATTTGTGCGCTTTCGGGCGGTTCTTTTAGGGGGGGGCTACACGACAGGATCTTTTGGTTTCAGACCTATAAGGTTTCCAAAAACCTTATAGGTCTGAAACCAAAAGATCCTGTAATGTAGGAGCAACCTAAATTTATTTTCCTATGATCCGTTTGTCTTTTTGCCTGGCAGCAACACTGTTGGTGATGGCCAACAGTTGTGTGCAATACCATTATTCACCTAATTTTATACAAACACCTTATCTGGAAAAAAAGGGAGAGGCAATGGTTTCTGCTTCAGTTTCCGGCGACCCAACTTCTGTAGGTGGCGATTTTCATGCATCCTGGAGTCCGGTGAAGAACGGTACGGTTATGTTGAACCATTACCGAAATCGTTCGAGGTTTCAGGATCCCAATTTTTTTGGAGGTACTACATACCTGGAAGAAGCCAAGACCTTTTTGGTTGAGGCTGCAGCCGGAGGGTATTTTCCATTATCATTTGGCACATGCGCCATTTATGCAGGAGGCGGCATAGGGCGGTCTCGCAATGATTATGGCATTGAGCGCATCGCAAAAATCAACATGAACAGGTGGTTTTTACAACCAACTTTTACCTTTAAAAATGATTGGTTCAGGATAGGGATGGGTATGCGACTTATATTAATCAACTTCCCCGCTGGGAATATTGATTACCGTATCGAACCAGAAGATATAGCGGTGATTCAAGGCCTTGAAAATGATGGCCCATTCGTATTTCCGGAATTTGGCGGAAATATTGGGATACATTTTAAGCCAGTTACTATTTCTGCACATTTGGTGATATTGCCGTCGCCACGTGCACTGGAATACAACTTTGACGGATCAAATTTTGGTTTAGGTCTTAGTGTAGATTTGCACAAGCTTGGCAAAAAGCAGAAGGTATCGGAGGGAAAGGCAACAGATTAATTTTCTATGTATTAAAAGCGATAAACCATGAAGAAACAACTTGCACTACTTCTATTGCTCTCTACCTGGGTTTGTACTTCATTATCCGGGCAGAACTATAATTACGCCCCTAACTCCCTGAATATCCCTATCATCAGGAAAACAGGAGACGTTAGTTTGGGACTTGGTTACGGGCACGCAACAAATTCTTTGGATGTTCAGCTTTCCTACAGCCCGTTTAAACACGTATTGATCATGGGTAATTATTTCCACGCACGGAATAAAGAGGTTCGGCGGCAAACGAAAAATGGAACGGATTACTATTTCGGCGAAGCGGCTTTAGGTTTGTATGAAACGTATAAAAAAGGGGTAGGCAGTATTACGGCAGGTTGGGGCAATGGCAATCTGTTCAGCAACTATGAAATGAATAACAGCGCCAAATTAAGTATCCAACGTTGGTTTATTCAGCCGGGTTTTGCCTATCAAAGTGAGTTTTTCCATGCAGCAGTAGCCCTCCGCTTCTCCAGATTGAATTATTCTAAAGGAAGCGTTTCTTTTTCCATTAATCCAAGTGATTTGAGCTATATTCAAAATATAGAGGCTAAAAACCCCCTTTTACTTCCGGAACTCGGTGTTCAGGCTGGTATTGTATTCAAGCCAATGTATTTGGGGTTGTCGATCTCCTCAATCTTTCCGGATACCAACCAGTGGGATTTTACCCGGTTGAATGCGGCATTGATGTTGAGTACTACTATTGGGACAAGGCGCAAAGGGTAACCGCAAAGGCACGAAGGCGCGAAGGGGGATGGCCTTCGGCCATGATGTATACAAGAGGGGGATTTGGCATCAGCCAAATCCCCCTTTCTAACTTTTTTTGGCCGAAGGCCAGAAACTTCGCGCCTTTGTGTCTTTGCGCCTTTGTGTTTACCCTTTGTGCCTTTTATCGGATTTTGAAGGCCAGGCCGCCCAGGTTTCTTGGGTTGGTGTCGCCGGGGCATTTGATCATGATGTCATCGAAGAAAAAGGCATCTCCGGGTTGGGCACTTTGGATGAATTCTTCTACTGTTTTATTGAAACTGCCTCCTTTATTGTCGTAAGTGATAGGGTCTGATTCTTTTTTCAGGTATGTAGCAGAAAAGCTAACCACCTCGCATACCGCATCAAAGTCGAAGTTGTCAATCATGACTTCTATACTTTTGGATTGTTGCATGGCTTTCTGCGTAATTGTGCCGCTTTTATGACGAAAATCGAGTCTGGGGGTAGGATCAGGGATGCGTTTTACCCGATATTTTTGGTCAACCACGAATTTGGTTTCGGAGCCTGTGCGGCGCGAAACACGCACGGTGACCTCGCCGGGAGTAGTTACTGTGGCAATATATTCACCACCTGAGCCGCTGATACTTCCATTGCCAATAAGTTCTACCTGTAGTTCTTCAGCAGGCACGCCGGCGGCTGCAATGCGGAGCGGGTTATCCACCCCGATGTACAACACATTCATTTTAACCACTTCAATGGCTACATTTTCCTGTTGTTCGGGTTCCATGTTGATGCTAACCCGTTTGGCGTTGGGATTTTGCTCCATTAGATTGTCTGCTACAGCACCTATTCCGGAAGCGGGCGCCGGGTTAGCAGTGGGCGCCGGGGTTTGCTTTTTGTTATTGCGAGGTGGAAGGGAATCCTGCATTATACCATAAGATGGGAAGTCTACAGGATCGGAATTCAGGATGTCTGCAGGCCACCAGGAAGATAGACCCAAAGCAATGGGTAGCAAAAAAGCGATCCAGAGGTTTGGACGTGCGGAGCGTTTGGGGGTAATGCCGGCGATATGCAGTATGCGTTCGGTGAAACGACTTTTTCCAGTTGCGTTCATGACAAATTGCGTTTGAAGGTGAAGGTTAGCACTTTGCAAATCAGTCAGCGTCCTGGCGTATAGCAAAGGGTCGGAACCGTGTGTCACTACCAATTCGTCGCAGCAGAACTCCCGGCGGGCGCGCGCTTCCCTGGAGAGGAGCCAAAACAAAGGGTGGTAGAAAAAGCACACTTCCAGACAAAGTTGAAAGAGGTTTATCAGATAATCGTGGCGGCGTATATGCGCCAATTCGTGTAATAGCAGGGCTTCTACCTGAGCAGGAGATAGCTGGAGGATCATACCGGCGGGAAAAAGCACCACCGGTTTCCAGAAGCCCAGGGTAAGCGGTTCGGTGATCAGGCTGGATTCAAGGCATTTAACCCTGGTGCGTATGTGCAACTTTTGAGCCCATTCCTGACATAGCTTTTGGATTGCCTCTGGTGCAGCTTCAACCTGGCGATACCTGATACGTTGCGTCAGGTACCAACCACCGGCCAGTCTGATCCATAATAAAACCGTACAAGCCAGCCAGGCCCAGCCAATAACTGCTGCATGGGTCTCAATCCAGGCTTGCGCCCTAATCCAAAGGCTTATCTCTTGCCCGTTTACAACCAAAGCAGAAGGTGTGGTTATATCTTGGCCCTCCAGCACCATATCGAGAGAGAAATCAGTATAGGGTACAGGTTTGAAACTCGACCATGCTTCCATAAAGGTCCAGGCAGACCAACCCAGGGTAAGGAGCATGGCGCCCAGCGCCAGACCGTAAATTCGCTGATGGTGGTTGTTCCAGCGCCATTCCAGAAGTTTGAAGACGAGCCAGATGAGGGCTATCTGCCAGATGGAATGAACAACAGTAACACCAAAAGCTTGTATGAGTGGCAGAAAAGAGTGGAGGTGCATGGTTGGAGTGTTTGATGGGTTTGATGGGTTTGAGTAGCGGCGGGTTTAGCCGCCGCTGTTTGAGGGGTTTAGCCGCTGTTGTTGTATGGGGTTTGATTAGTTTTTGAGGGTAGGCGCAATTTTTTCGAACAGGGGTTCGAAATCGTTTGCCATTGCTTCGTCGAAGTCCCAGACATTGATACTCCGGTGACTGGTTAGTTTGAAAGGGGTGTTCGGATGATCGAGTCGGAACTGGCATTTGATGCGAAAATCGTCCAGCGATTCCATGCCGATGCCGGCTCTGAGGGCGTTGACGGCTGCTATTTGATCATCTGCCACTTTATCGAGCAGGTAATAATCTCTTTTCTTTCCATCCACCATGCTTTGGTGTATGCCCCAGGCGTTGTAGTTGAGCGCTTTATCATTTTCCAGGCTAAGCAAAAAACCGGCCTGGGTGGGGTCGCACTGACCAAATTTGGCGGCTTGCTGCAGGATGGGGGCCAGACTGGGGCTTTTGGGATATTTATAATCAGGATTTGATAATTGTTGTGCCTGGTGGTGCACTACAATAGTCCATGGAGCTGCGGCATCCACAAATGTGCCAATGATGCTTTCTGAAGGGAAGCCGTACAATTCTACCAATTGCCGGAACCGGGCTACATTTTCATGGTCAATTTTTGCTATAGTATCTCCATAAACCTCGTAAGAGCCTTCCATCTGCCGGAAATATTGGTCTCTGTCAGCCATGGCAGACAGCTCTCCCAGGTATTGCTGGTTGATGGATGCCTGTGCGGCAAAATAGCGTTGATCAAATTGCGCCATGAGCTTTTTCCAGCCATTCTTTTCCCTCAAGGAAGCAAAAATGGTATCCTGGAAATAGTCTTTATGCAAGCTTTTTGCGATGAGTTTTTCTACACAGGATAATGCAAATGCCTCCTCATTGGTCTGCATGGCGCAAATGGCAGCGTTGCGATAATCCCTGGCGAAAGACGTTTTCACAGAGCTGAAGGCCGCTTTATAATGTTGGAGTGCCTCCTGGATATCGTTACGGGTGATGGCCAGCTCCGCTTCATTGATTTTCGGGTAATAAAAAGCCGTGAAGTCTTCCGTTTGGCCTAAAACCGATGATGGTAAACTTGCCAAAAATGCAAGACAGAAAATGAGGTGTTTCATAAAGTTGGGTAGTTGGTGTGTGGTTTACTTTTTCATTTGCCGGTCGAGCCATTTTTTGAGTTCTTCCAGCTCATTGGCGTCCGGTTTATCATTGCCCAGGGCGTGCATCATCATTTGCAGAGCCGAGCCGCCAAAGGCGGTGCGCATCACTTTCCCGGCGAGTTCTTGCTTAACGTCTTTTTCCTTTACAAGGGAGCGGTAAAGGTGCACGCCGTCCAATACTTCTTTATCCAGCACTCCTTTTTCGGTGAGTCGTTGTATTTGTTTGAGTACTGTAGTGTAGCCAACGTCTTTGCCGGAAAGTATAATTCCTTCATGAATGCTCCGAACGCTGGCTGGTTCTATACCCCACAATACCTGTAGGATTTCAAGTTCTGCTTCGCTGGGATGGTAAGGCATGGGAATGTGGTTAATGTGGTTAATGTGGTTAATGTGGGGAGGTTACTTGTTTATAACGACAAAGGTGTACGACAATTGTCGTAAGTTCAAATTTTTTTTACGACAATTGTCGTAGGCGGTATAACTTTAACATTTGGCGGGTGGATTTTGTGTACTATCAGTTAGCTTTGGATGGAAAAAAATTCAACCAATTTGCATATTATGTGTTTTGACACTTATATTTGCAACATCAAAAACATCGTTTGCTTATGGATCGGATGGAATTTCTCAAAACGATGGCGATGTTGCCGTTAGCCACCTGCAATATGAAACTGCAAGATTTTCCCAAACTGGTAGAAAATGGGCCAAACACAACAAAAATGCCTGCACTTTTTGTAGGCCATGGCAGCCCTATGAATGCTTTGGAAGACAATGCATTTACGCGGAGTTTAAAGAAATTAGGCGCTGAGTTTAAAAAAGAAGGCAAAGTACCCTCTGCTATCATGGTTGTTTCGGCGCATTGGCTTACCCGGGGAAGCTTTGTCAATGTGAGCGAAAAGCAGAAGACCATCCACGATTTCGGCGGATTTCCGCAGGAGTTGTTTGATATGCAATACCCAGCCAATGGTGCACCGCAGAAAGCAAAAGAAACGGCGCTCCTGAGTCATTTGCTGCACGAAACCAATGAATGGGGCTTGGACCATGGCGCCTGGACCATTCTGGTGCACCTGTTTCCGGAAGCCAATATTCCGGTTTTTCAGATGAGCATAGATTACTACCAGCCCATGCAATATCATCTGGAACTGGCAGCACAACTTCGTGCATTGCGTGAAAAAGGCGTGCTGGTCATCGGAAGTGGTAACATCGTGCACAACCTGCGCATGAGCATTCCGAAACTGCAAATGGGCGACGCCAAACCCTATGATTGGGCTACAGAATTTGATACCTGGGTGGCATCCCGAATTAGTTCTGGCGATTATTCCTCGCTGGCCAACTACGAGCAAATTGGTACAGCCGGTAAACTTTCCGTCCCAACCACAGATCACTACATTCCAATGCTTTACACCCTGGGTCTTACCGACGGCAAGGAAGAGGTAAAACAAGTGTATGAATCCGTAGAATACGGTGGCCTGAGTATGCGTACCTTTCAGGTAGGGTAGGGCGTTTACTTCTTCGACCGATTACCCGCCATAAAACCCCAGCCGCTGGAGCCCAGCAGGAATCCAAGGTCATACCAGCCTCCTGTATTATTGATGGCGTAAATGGCCACATTGTCATCAAACAGGCTGGCAATAAAACTAATGGGTGTTATAAAGCCGTGTAAAAGCCCCCTTAGGAATCCATATTGAGTCCCGCGGAGACATTCCTGAACGGGTTCCTGATCGGCACAG
Organism: Saprospiraceae bacterium; assembly: GCA_044347755.1. Taxonomy (GTDB): domain Bacteria; phylum Bacteroidota; class Bacteroidia; order Chitinophagales; family Saprospiraceae; genus M3007. The sequence continues at coordinate 10,191 of JBIKUE010000038.1, read as the reverse complement.
GATGTAAAGAGGAGCGTGGCCAGGATACCGGCTGAAAAGAGCAGGATTGACTTTCGGTTGTTCATAAGTTATGATTTTGCTTTGTTAGTGGATGTTTTTGCTACTGTTTTACTTACTGACGGGGTGACTGTCAGTCACCCCGTCAGTAAGTAAAACAGTAGCAAAAACAAATGTTCAGCCTTGATTTTCCCCTTCAAAATATGCCTTTACCTTTCCCGCCGCCGCTTTACCAATCAATTTCTCTACCTCTGCGTGTTCGGCGGCGCGCATGCGTGCGAGTGAGCCGAAATGCTGGAGCAGTTTTTCAGAGGTTTTTTTCCCTACCCCAGGAATATCTGTGAGTTCAGTTTTGATAAAATTTTTACTGCGTTGGTTGCGGTGGAACGTGAGTCCGAAACGGTGCGCTTCATCCCGGGCTTGTTGGATGAGCTTAAGCGATTCCGATTTTTTGTTGATGTGTGCAGGAACAGGATCGTCCGGGAAATAAATCTCTTCCAGGCGTTTAGCAATGCCGATTACGGTCATTTGTCCTTCCAGCCCAAGCGCACGTATGCTCTTCATAGCAGCACTCAGTTGCCCCTTACCGCCATCTATGATCACCAACTGTGGAAGCCCTGCATCCTCTTCAATGAGTCGTTTATATCGCCGATGCACCACCTCTTCCATACTGGCAAAGTCATTGGGGCCTTCTACCGTTTTTACGTTGAAATGGCGGTAGTCCTTTTTAGCGGGTTTGGCATTTTTGAATACTACACAACTGGACACGGGATTGGTACCGTGGAGGTTAGAGTTGTCAAAGCATTCAAGCCAGAGCGGAATGGCCTCCATGTGCAGATCAGCTTGTAAGGTGCGAAGGATGCGTTCAGCACTGGTTTGTTTGCCTGTGGCGTTTGCAGCCTGTTTTTTCTTTTGCAACAGGTGATATTGCACATTTTTTTCAGATAACTCAAGAAGCTTTTTTTTATCTCCAATTTTGGGAACGGTAATCTGTACATCCGTTTCCGGCAGCACCAGTTGGAAGGGCACAATAATTTCCTGGGTTATGCTCTGAAACCGTTCCCGCATATTCTGGATAGCATATACTAGGAGGGTTTCCCGGTCTTCATCGAGGTTTTTGGTTAAAGTGAGGGTGTAGGTGTGAATAACAGCGCCATTAGCCACTTTGAGGTAATTGACAAACGCTTCCTTTTCGTCGTCGGCAATGGCAAAAACATCTACATCCTTGATAGCTGGGTTTACCACGGTGCTTTTTCCCTGATAGTCTTCAAACAAGGCTAGTTTTTCCTTGGTTTGTTGGGCATATTCAAACTGCATGTTTTCAGCATAACGCAGCATCTCTTCTTTGAGATAATTTTTTACGGCTGAAAAATTCCCTTTAAGGATATTTTTGATTGATTCGATTTTTTTGTTGTAGGATTCTTCTGTTTCCAACGCAATGCAGGGAGCTGCGCAGTTTTTGATATGGTATTCCAGGCAGGGTTTGAATTTGTTGTTTCGGATGTTTTCTACGGAAAGATTGAGTTGGCAGGTGCGGAGTTGGAATAATTTGCGGATAAGTTCAGCAATTTGTTCCACCCTGAATTTTTGCAAGTATGGGCCGAAGTAGGTGGAGCCGTCTTTAAAAGTTTTTCTGGTGAGGAATACACGGGGGAAGCGCTCCTTTTTGATACAAATGTAGATGAGTGGCGATTTCTCATCCTTGAGCATCACGTTATATCGCGGCTGGTGCTTCTTAATCAAGGTGTTTTCCAGCAACAGCGCATCTGTTTCCGTTTCTACAATGGTAAATTCAATATGGTGGGCATGACGCACCAACACCTTGGTTTTCGCCAATTGGTGTTTTTTATCACCAAAGTAGGAAGACAGGCGGTTACGCAGATTTTTAGCTTTACCGACATAAAGAATGGTTCCCTCCGCATCGATATACTTATATATGCCGGGGTCAGTGGGAATGGAAGGAGCAAATATTTTAAAATCTTCAGTCGTCATAATCGTTGGGGCAAAACTATATCAAGCATCGTACATTTGTTCCATTACATCTGTCAGCGTGGTATAAAACTTAGACTACATGGATCAAAATCGATACACACTTTTTGTTTTGCTGGCTTTTTTGGGGGTTTCAAAAAGCCAGGCGCAGTGTCCGATCACGGTAAATGCTGGCGAGGATATATACATCTGCCCTCCCATCTCGCCGGTTCAATTACAAGGAGATATTTCAGGAGATTATCTGAGTTTCAACTGGACGCCCACGGTAGGAATGGTAGGTGGAACTACGTTGACTCCCACTGTCACGGTATCGCAAACTACAAGTTATGTTTTGACAGCCGTAGCCGCAGATTTTTCCAATAACCTGATCCAAAATGGCGATTTCGAGGATGGAAATTCCGGGTTTGCCAGCGATTATGGATATAACCCCGGTAATTTGGTGCCTGAAGGAGTATATGATGTCCTGGATAATCCGCAAAATTCACACCCCGGATTTGCTCCATGCATGGACCATACTTCCGGAAACGGTAATATGATGGCGGTAAATGGAGCCGGTACACCCAATCAGGATGTATGGTGCCAGACTGTAAATGTGATGCCCAATACCAGTTATGTGTTTTCTGCTTGGGTAACCTCCCTGGTGGCGTCATCGCCGGCACTCCTGCAGTTTAATATCAATGGTGCACCTTTGGGTCCGGTATTTTCGGCGCCGGGTTCAACCTGCAACTGGCAGAACTACTTTCAAGTCTGGAATAGCGGTAATAATTCTTCTGCCACGATATGTATTGTAAATCAGAATACGACCCTGGGCGGGAATGATTTTGCCCTGGATGATCTTTTCTTTAATGCTACCTGTGCCGTAAGAGATACTGTAGTGGTAAATGTGGTAAATGTAAATGCATTGGCTGCTCCATCAGTGGTAACTATCCCCTGTGAAGGGGCTATAATTCAACTGTCGGGTAATGGCTCCAGCACAGGCCCTAACATTGAATATGAGTGGACTACGGGAAATGGCAATATTGTTTCAGGTGTCAATACCCTTACTCCTTCTGTAGATGCACCGGGTGAGTACACACTTACTGTTTCATACGTAGTAAATGGGAATGCCGTTTGTTCCAAAACGGCCAATGTAAACGTCATTTTAAACCCTAATCCGCTTTCTGCATGGATCACACCTCCGCAACCCCTGGGTTGTGGTGCTCCAACCTCCATACTATTTGGGAATTCCAGTCAGCCGGCTTTTTCCACCTATCAATGGTCTACCCAGAATGGTAATATTGTGGGAGGTGCCGATCAGAAAAACTGTACGGTTAATCAGGTCGGAACTTATGAATTGGTCGTTACTAATTCGCAAACAGGTTGTACCGCCAGTACGGAGGTTACCATCATTCAGGCAACTAACCCACCGGTGTCCATCGCAACGTCCAATGGAATTATTACCTGTGTAAATGATTCCGTTCCGCTCTTTGGAACCGGTAGTAGTAGTGGCCCCGTTTTTACCTACCATTGGACGGCTTTATCCGGGCAAATTACAGGCCCTCTGAACACATTGAATACGAGTGCCGGAGCGGGAGGGGTGTATATTTTAAGTGTAACCAATACCAGTAATAATTGCATTACCAGGGATACGGTTATTGTGCCAGCTAATACTACGTTACCTACTGTTGTGGGAACCCTCCCACCACAATTGTCTTGTGATCCAAATCAGGATACCATTTCTATTGTAATCAACGTGGGGCCACCGGCATTGGTGCTGATCAACTGGTCTACCACTAATGGACATATTGTTTCTGGTCAGGATACCACGGATTTGCAGGTAGATCAGCCGGGAACTTATTTTGTATCGGTATTTGACCCTTCAAATGGATGCTATAATTATGATACTTTGCAGGTGTTTGCCAATTTTGCTGTACCCAATGCGCAGATCCTTCCTGCCGATACCATTACTTGTCAGGCACCCAGTATTGTGCTTGAAGGAAGTGGTTTTAGTATCGGCGCAAATTTCTCCATAGATTGGACAAGCTCCAATGGCGGCAATATTGTAAGTGGCAGCAATACCTTATCACCAACGGTCAACGCGGCCGGTGATTACTGGCTGATCCTGCAGGATAGTGTGAGTTTATGTGCAGATACAGCCATGGTAAGTGTTCAAGCAGATACCAATGTGGTTGTAGCTATTGCCAACGCACCGGATACGCTGACTTGTCTGATAAACCAGGTTAGTTTGAACACAATGGGCTCCAGTAATTCAGGAAATTTGAGTTATGTATGGTCAACCTTAGACGGCAATATTGTGGCCGGACAAGGAACTCCTAATCCAATCGTTGATGCACCAGGGACTTATCAATTGATATTAACCAACCAGACCAACGGATGCGCGGCATTGGATCTGGCCATTGTTGCAGCAAATGTGGCCCAGCCACCTATATCCATACTGCCGCCTGATTTGTTGACCTGTACTCAGACCAATACCATACTACAGGGCCAGTTGAACAGTAATGATCCAATGCTTTTTCACTGGCAGGCTTCCAATGGCGGCAACATTCTCAGCGGAGATTCTACGCTGCAGCCGGTAGTGGATCAACCCGGGTTGTATACGTTATCCGCCACAAATACGGCCAATGGCTGTACTGCTACGCAGAGTACCTCTGTGGTGTTGGATAATATAACCCCAACTGTTTTGGTTGCCATGCCGGGACCCTTAACCTGTACGGCACTTAGCCAAACGCTATCAGCATCAGGCTCATCTGCCGGTCCGGAATTTATATACCAGTGGTCAACCACAAACGGTAATATTTTAAGTGGCAACAATACACTTAATCCAATCGTGAATGCCCCAGGCGATTACCAGTTACAAATCACGAATAATAACAATGGCTGCTTGGCCAATGTTTCTATCCTGGTAATACAAGATACGGTGGCGCCATCCGCACTTATTTTAACCCCATCTGATACCCTGACCTGCCTGACTACACAATTGGAATTGATTGGCGATGGAACGGGAACGGCACAATGGACCACTCAAAACGGCAATATCCTGTTTACTTCAGGGTTCTCCGCTCAAGTGGATGGGCCAGGAATTTATTTGCTCACCACCACGGATCCGAATAATGGTTGCACGGCCACCAATACCGTAGCGATCTTTGAAAATCAGCAAATTCCAATGGTGAGTATTGCACCGCCTGATATTTTGACCTGCCTGGAAACTTCAGTACAGGTTAATTCAAATGCTCAGGGCCAATCTCTGCAATACGGGTGGCAAACCAACGGTGGAAATATTGTAACGGGTCAAACCAGTTCCGCTATCACGGTAGATCAACCAGGGATGTATACTGTAACGGTAACCGATGGGGTAAACGGCTGTACGATCACCACATCTGTAGATGTAACACAGAACATTGACCTGCCAAATATTCAAATTGTACCCCCTGCTACCATCACCTGCGATTTTCCGACGGTTACCATCACAGGGCAAAACCTGTCACTACCGGGCAATTTTACCTATTCCTGGACGGCATCCGGTGGCGCGAATATTGTTTCCGGTCAAGGTTCCCTGATGCCAACGGTGGATGCCGGCGGGGTGGTAACGTTTGCCTGTTTTAATTCAGATAACGGCTGCTCTTCTGTTCAAAGCGTAAATGTGCCTCAAAACACACTACCACCAGTTGCAGATGCTGGATTGAATGATACCCTAAGTTGTCTGACCAACGCATTAACGATACAGGGTGCCGGCTCTGGTGCCCCCGGACTTACGTATTCATGGATGGCATCTAACGGAGGTAACATCCTTTCAGGCGCCAGTACGCCAAATCCTTCTGTAAACCAGCCCGGAATTTATACCCTCACCGTGGAGAACCCGGTGAATGGATGTACCGCAACGGATCAGGTTCAGATTTTTAATGACCTCAATGCTCCGGTTTCCAGCGCTGGTACCGCAGCAACCCTTACGTGTACCTTACTGCAAACCAATCTCAATGGTTCCGCAAGCACCGGAGCAAACTTTTCCTACCTATGGACCGCTTCCAGTGGTGGAAATATTGTGAATGGAAGCAATACCTTAAGCCCTTTGATCAATGAACCGGGCGTTTATACCCTTGCTGTTACAAATGCGGTCAATGGATGCGTAGCAACGAGCAGTGTAACTGTCCCGGAAAATATCACGCCTCCTGGGGTAGATGCAGGCACAGCTGCTAACCTGACCTGTGCCGTACAATCCATTTCGCTTTCAGGCTCCTCCACCGGGGGGGCAGCCACTTATCTCTGGTCTACGTCGAATGGCAATTTGCTCAACGGAGTCAATACCCTTACGCCATTCATTAACCAAACCGGTAACTATACGCTTACGGCAACTTTGAACAGCAATGGTTGCACTGCCAGTGATGTGGTAGTTGTTGGCATTGATACACTTGCCCCTGGCTTTTCCATACTGAATCCGGCAATGCTGACTTGTGCCATACAGACCACAGGATTGCAGGGGTTGGTGCAACAACCAGGCGCCGGAAATTTCAACGTAACCTGGACAACGCTTAACGGGAATATTTTAAGTGGAGAAAACACCCTTACGCCAACCGTGAATGAACCAGGAATCTATATATTAAGCATCAGCAGCACCCTAAATGGATGTGAAGAGCAACAGTCTGTTCAAGTCGTGGAAGATGTAACTCCGCCACTGGCCATTGCCGCACCGGGAGGCGATCTAACCTGCACCACGCAAAGCCTGAGTCTGAATGGAACAGGGTCATCAACCGGAAATAATTTTGTATATCAATGGACCGCCTCTAACGGAGGTGTCATCCTAAGCGGTGGCAATTCTCTTATGCCGGTGGTGGGAAGTGCAGGCACGTACACTCTTGCTGTAGTGAATAACAACAATGGTTGCACATCTAGTGTAAGCACAACGGTAGGCACCAATACGGTGTTGCCGGTAGCAGCCATCGCTACGCCTCAAATATTGACCTGTGCACTAAATACGGTTGTGCTGGATGGTTCAGGATCCAGTCAGGGTGCCGGATATCAAGCCAATTGGGCTACCTCCGGGGGAAATATTGTTTCAGGTCAAGGGTCATATATGCCTACTGTAAATGAACCGGGTAACTACTTACTAACGGTGACCAACACCAATAATGGTTGTATCCAAACGGCTCAAATATTGGTTCAGGAAAATATTAATACCCCTGGTGCGCTTATTATGCCAACTACTCCGCTGCACTGCAACCGGACAGAGGTGACGCTCCTGGGTTCCAGCCCAACCATTGGCGCCATGCAATATTCCTGGACAGCAAGCGGAGGAGGCAATATTCTGAGTGGCGGGAATACACCCACCCCCTTGGTAGACGCCGCTGGAAGTTATACCATGAAGATTGTCAATCCGGCCAACGGTTGCCAATCTGAAGCTTTGCTGGTGTTGCAGGCCATTCCGGATCCGGAATTTGTTCCCAATGCCGTTCAGCCGAACTGTTTAATTACCACAGGTATTTTAAATTTTGGATTGGTGAGCGGAGGTTTGGCTCCTTACCGTTTTTCCATTGATGGCGGCGTTAATTTTTCTAATCAAGCGGCCTATTCAGAGTTGAGCCAGGGAGCCTACCCAATGGTTGTTGAGGATGCCAATGGATGCAAAGCGGAAGTTTCCGTTACGATCCTTCAGCCTTTTATACCAGTGATTGACATAGCAGATATTCAAAAAATCGATCAGGGCGACTCTATCCAGTTAGCTCCTCTTACGAATATTCCGGCTGGCCAGGTAACCTCCTGGCAATGGACACCGGCAAATGATTTATCCTGCGATGACTGCCCAAGTCCCTGGGCCAAACCTTTGTACAGTCGGCATTATACCGTGAGGGTGGAGGATGAGGATGGATGTGTAGCAGAGGAGCGGATACTGGTCCAGGTGAGTCGGAAACGGAATATCTATCCGCCAAATATCTTTTCTCCCAATCAGGATGGAGAGAATGATTACTTCACACTTTATGCCAAAGGGGTAGTAGAGATCAGGAAATTGGCCATTTTTGATCGATGGGGAGAGGAGCTATTTGTCAGGGAGCGATTCCTGCCTAATGACGAAAGCCTTGGCTGGGACGGAACCTTTAAAGGAGAGCCTATGAATCCAGGCGTTTATGTCTGGTATGCCGAAGTGCTATTTCCGGATGGAGAATACGAAGTGATCTACGGGGACGTAACCATTTTAAGGTAAAAAAATAGCCGCTTCGTGGGGGGACGAAACGGCTTGCTTTTTGGACTTTACAATCGGTAAGAAAAGCGGGGTAGAATCGGTTCTTAGAAAAATCGGTTGGGATCTAGTGTTTGTTTGTGTTTCCCAAGTTTTGATATTTATACGCGGGAGTCACCGTTGGTCACAACATATTTTAGAAAAAATTAAAAAGTGCGACGGGCATGTGTCCGATCGCACTTTTCTTGTTGTTTTGCCCCAAAATTATCAGCTCATATGTCCATTGCATTTTTTCGCCAAATAGCGGATAGCCGCTGGTTTAATCAACTGATTCTGGGAGTAATATTAGCGGCCGGTGTATTGGTAGGGATCGAAACGTATCATACCGAAAGCTCCCCCTGGCATGGAGTATTGGAAAGTGCGGATCTGCTCATTCTGTTGATTTTTACAGCAGAGTTTTTAATTAAAGTATTAGCAGAAGGATCAAAACCCTGGAATTATTTCCGTGATCCATGGAATGTATTTGACTTTGTGATTGTGGCAGTTTGCTGGCTGGCACACGTGTTGCCCGAGATCAACGCCGGATTTGTAGCTGTTATTCGATTGGCCAGGGTACTTCGTGTGTTGCGATTGGTACAGGCACTTCCACAGCTCAAAATGTTGATCAATGCCATGCTTAAGAGTATCCCCAGCATGGGTTACGTAGGTGTTTTGTTGTTGTTGCTATATTATATCTATGGCGCTATGGGGGTGTTTGTTTTCAGCAAAAATGATCCGTTACACTTTGGTTCTCTGGGCACGGCTATGTTGTCGTTATTCCGGATAAGCACCCTGGAGGGCTGGTCGGAGATTATGTATGTGAATATGTTTGGATGTAACGATCCCAAGTGGGGGTATGGACCGGAGTCTGGTTGCGTAACGCCGGAAGGCCATGGAATGTCGGCGGTGCTTTATTTTGTATCCTTTGTATTATTTGGCACTATGATCGTATTAAACCTGTTCATTGGGGTGATCATGAATGCCATGGATGAGGTACGAAAAGAACATGAAATGGACGACCGGTTGGCACGCCAGGATGCTGGCATTCATCACCTGGAAGACGACATTGCCGAGTTGCACACGCAACTAGATGCTATTAAAGAGCAATTGGATTTGGTTGCTTTTAAGCTGAAAAAATAGGAGTTGGACTATTTCAGCACCTTATCACCCTTCTTATTGATATAGAAAAAGTTTTTACCATCCAGGCTTACATAGGCTTTCCCATCAGAAAACCCTTTAGCTGCTGTGTAGCAGCAAAGGATTTCCTTAGTGCGCACATTTTTAAAAGCGTATTTGTCTCCCATATAACCAAGTTCCATATCGTCGTAGATGGCCATTTTAGCAAAACTTCTAAACTTCTGGTCTGATACAGAAGGGCTATTAGCGGGTTTAGATTCAGGAGTTGGTTCGTTTTTGGCTGGTACCGTATTGGGTGGGCTGGAAGTGGTTTTGGGCAGGGTTTGGGGTTGCGTTTTACTTTTTTGAGGAGAAGTATCTGCCGGCCGGTTACTTGTGATTGGTTTTTCGGGAATGGAGGTTGTCGTTTTCGGGATACTATCAGCCGCTGCGGTTTTTGGATTTGCTTTTTCAATAGCAATGTATGACTCCTGAGCGCGAGTGGAAATGAACCAAATGACAATGGCCGTTCCAAGGATCAGTAGGATCAAGACTGGTATCCACCAGGAACGCTTTTTTTCGATGGGTAGCTCCCTTTCAAAGGATATTTCCGAGAATCCGCCTTCGTTTAAGGCTTCGGTAGTCCAGTTGGCTGGAATACTATGAATCCATTCCAGCATAGCACGGTTAATTCGTGCGCGTTCCGGCCGGAAATCATCCAGACTGATGGTTCCTGCATGGTAATCGTCCATCAGATTGTGAAACTGCCCGGACTGCTGCACCACCACGGCATTACCTTCCTGGTCCTGATAATGTCTGCACAGAATCATGGAAGCCTCCAGAGCGGCTTCGAGTTTGCCTTTCGCAAGGAGTTGTTCCAG
>JBIKUE010000142.1:0-10928 GCA_044347755.1 Saprospiraceae bacterium | reverse complement strand
GGTGGTCCAATCGGGGCAAAAATTGGCGGCGGTATCGGTCGCTTTGCCACCCGTGCGTTCGGGCTTGAACTGGAAGGCCTGAGTGCAGAAGATCAGGAATTCGAACTGAGCAAAGCATTCGTCCGCTTTGCCGGTGCCGCAGCAAAAAGCGTAAAAAGCGTTCCCTGATCCGCGGTGGCAAAGGCGCCTTCCCGGGCGTAAACCGCATTGGTAAAAGCCCCTTTTTCATGCCCGAAAAACTCACTGCCCGACAACTCTGGGACTATGGATGAGCAATCCAATAAAGTCAAATTACTGGCAGCCGTTTCTTTGTTCAAATGATGTATCAGACGGGCAGCCATTTCCTTGCCTGTACCACTCTCCCCTAATACCAATACTGGCGCCGAAGAAAAAATGGCCATTTCAGCCAGTTGTTTCAAGGTAAACATCCATGCAGCAGTATTCCCGGCCAACTGATCTTTTACCCATGGCATTGATATAGCCTCTGAAATAATGGACCATCTTTTGATTTTACCTTTAATTTTTTCGAAACATTGACCATCAGGAACGTACTGACAAACAAAATCTGCGCCCTGTAACAACCATTGCCATACAGCCAACCTGGCCGGCAAAACAGGACCTGCCCAGATAACCATGCTGTATATCCCGGCGCTTTTTGCGAGATCCAGTTTTGTTTCCAGCCATTCCAGATCACATTCCTTTTCCAGTAAAAACAACCAGCCGATGGCGTCGGGAGGCATTTCACCTGCCCTGGGCTGCCAGCCTTCTGTTTTTAACAATAGTTCCAGTTTCTCCAGCAGAGGATAGGTGTGAACACCTGCAGCGCACAAACCAAGGATTTGGGATGTATTCATTTTGGGGGGACATTAAGGTGTTATTGGTATAAGTAATAAAAGGCAGGCTGATAGCCTCACGGCCTGCAACCTGACATGTCTATAATACATATATTAAAAAATGCAAGGCTTACCTCACCAACGTCACCTCTCCCTTTTCCAATTTCACCACACTATTGAATAATTCATATTCCACCACCCAGATCAATAGACTTACTGATTTGCAATTTCCGTTAACAGTGCTGAAGTTTGTGTCTTGCTTAATTAGATCGGTTCTTCTTTTTTAGTGGTATGGTGTTTTGCTACCACTAAGCTGAAGGCCTTTCTTCATTTTACAGACACACTTTTGGGGTCATTATCTTTCATCCTGAACCATTTATATCGCCTACCGCTTGATCAAAATCTTACCCCACATTTGCGCTTTAACATCCTTGATCTGAATGAAGTACATGCCGGTTGGCACGTTTTTTACCGGCATCGTTACGGGAACACTTGTGTCGGGCACTTTTATCGTTTGAAAGGATTGGCCCTCAGCATTGAACAGGTTGATTTGCCCTGCTCCTGATAATGCGCCTTGGGTAAAGATCTTGAATTCTGTGGAGGAGGCATCCAGCGCTGTATAAAGGGGGTCGGTTATGCGCACACGATCTGCCTGAAAAGCGCCGCCTTCAGGGCCATTGGTATGTTGCCAGTTAATTTGCGCGTTTACCTCAAAACAACAGCAAAAAGCAAATAAAAAGATAGCAAAAATGCGATTTTTCATATAAAATGGGTTAGTATGAAATAAATAGAAAGATTATCAAAGATAATCTGTGAATGGTTTAAACCAGAATGCCATTTCAACCATTGGCCCAAAAATCCGACAAAAACCCCAATAAGGGCAAGGCGATGTTTGGCCTCTTGAGAGGCCCGCCATGAACAGCATGAAACCCTTTTCCCATCCCTTGACCTTGCCCCTCCTGACACGCACGCACCCGGCCTAGCAAGAGGTCCAACCCTTCGCCCAACAGGCGAACCAATATCCACAAATCGCTCACGCCCCCCACTTGGACATTCGACATTGGACATTGGCTATTGGACATTCTACAGCACTACAATCCCATATTCCTTTTTAAGATGTGTAATGTCTCTGGTGAGCGGATTGTGAAGCTGAATTTCCACCTGGATGTTCTTTTTTCCGGGTGTCGTGTAGTTTTTTTGGAATCGTGCAACTCCGCTTTCCATGGAAATTGTATCACCATTTACCAGGACTATAATATTTTTGGAAAATGCCCTCTTGTTGGGAATTTCTGTCAAAAACACATCTGCTTCAAACGGCTCCCCCACCTTGACAAATGGACTTCGGGGCATTAAAACGGGTTCCCAATTGAGGACACACCTCGTGGGTGGTGTAATGCTCTCCGAAAGATGCGTCAAGGCAGTCCATTGCGCTGCCATAACCCGCATGCGCAAATCTTTCAGCACCACGCCAGACTCAAATGAATTAGCCTGCCGGACAGTCTGCCAGTAGGTAGATGCGGAGTCTAATCCCAGTGCCATTTGCACCATAGTGCGCGTAGTTTCATCCAGGGAACCAGTCAGAGAATCGCTCAACGCGCGAGCTTGTGCGTGGAGTGATTGCCAGGATTCCGGAGTTATTGCAGTGGAAAAACGATTCACATTTTGCACATCGCCAGCCCAACATTGTTCTGTAAGGGTTTCAATTTGTTGCTTCAACGGATCAGGCAATTTTTCATACCTGCGGAGCAGATGCATGGTTCTTTGGGCAGAAGAATCCTCCAATTCGGCAGCATTCTTTTGAATTTCAGCTGAAGCAGCCATCAAATGCCGTTCCAAGGGCAACATGGCCAGGGTACGTAAATCAGCATGCAACATCTCCTGATAAGCCATTTGTCGCCGCCGATCCGACCAGATCCAGAAGGCCATGGCACCAATAAGGGCGAGATAAATGACATCCCGAAAAGTAAAGCGAAAGGCAAAAGGCAGCATTTTCATATTCCGTTAAACAACTGTATCCCGGAATGGCATACCGGGAGGATTCACATGTAGTAACACCCTGCATCTTCTTAGCGTCTTTAAACGCCCAAAAGGAGTATATCTGCTTTCAATCCGAATATTTTTCAAAAAAATACCGATCTTTCACCAACCCTTTTGTCTGCTCTTTCGATATATAGATCAGAAATCGCACCAACACCCATGTCATTCAGCACAAAAAGTACTGATGCGGAGCTCCGCCAGGGCTGTATCCAACAGGATCGGCTGGCGCAGGAGTTGCTGTACCGGAGGCATTTTGGCTGGCTAATGGGGGTTTCCATGCGATACACACATAACAGAGATGAAGCTACCGATATCCTGAACCTGGCTTTTCTGAAAATTTTCAACAGCATGGGGCAATTTCAGGACTCGGGATCATTTAAAGGATGGATGGGGAAAATTGTATTTCACACCGCCATTGATCATATCCGGCAGCATACCTCTTACAAAAAACACCACGATTACTCTGGAGAGATGGTAGATCAATCGGTTGAAAACACCGGCCTGGATCATTTACAGGCAGAAGACCTTTTCCACCTCATCCAGCATATTACACCGGCTTCCAGAAATGTATTCAGTCTGTACGTGATAGACGGATATACGCATCCGGAGATTGCCGAAATGTTGGGCATCAGCGTGGGCACCTCCAAATGGCATCTGGCCACTGCGCGGCATGAAATGAAAAAAATGATGGAACAGTATTATCAACCAAACCTTTAGTGTGCACCATGGATCCGTTATTGTCTAAAGAGGAAAAAAACATGCGGGATAAAATCCTACAGCATGAATTCCCCTTCGATGAGAAGGCCTGGGGAGCTATGAAAACATTGCTGGAAGAGCAAAACAATGAAAAAGGCGGCGGCGTACCTGCAGCCAAATCTGAACCTGTGCCCGGCCCGGGGAAACGCTGGATGTGGCTACTGCTGCTTTTCTTCACCCTGGGCCTGGGAGCAGCTTCGATGATTTGGACAACCAGGCCCGGGAAAACCTCTGAAACTTTTAACGCTAAAACAACTACTCCATCCTCAAAACAACCCTCTGAAACAATCCATCCATCCAACAACCTCTCCATAGCAGTTCAGCCTGCCACTACAGCCAATACCGGCCATTTATCAGCGCCGGTAAGACAAACAAACACAGCACTACCTTCTGACAAGCGGCTGGCTGCACCCCCAAAAACCATGGAGACTTCCGTGAGCCATTCTGCGGAACAAACCGGCATTTCAGCCCCTGTACCACTCAATGATTCACCCAATGTGGCGGCCCTGCCTGCTACAGCAGACCAGAACAACGAAGCAAGTCCTGTATTGCCACCCCAGGCACTCAACCTCCAATGCCTGCCCACACCACTTCCAGTGTATCTACCTGTCCCTACCCCACTGCGGGCGCAACCCGACACCCTGGTACGCCCGGGGAAAGAAGTGGCACACCGGATGCGGCGCAGAGAACATGGTTTAATCCTGGGCATGAATGCCAATGCGGTGGATTATAATCCGGTGCGACTCAGTATTCTGCCACATATTGGCTATTTCTGGAACCACCGTATTACAAGCCAAAGCAGTTTTCAGGTTGAAGGTGTGTTGAAATACGTGACCGGCTATCAGTTGTATGTTGAGACCATTGATATCTTACCTGCCGGATTGTCTTCCAGTACCTTGCGAACCAACAACCTGTTGTACCTGGAAGTACCGCTGACTATCAAACATAAGCTGCGCCAGAAACATTCAGCCCTGCTGGGCATGAAACCATCATTCAATTATAAAGTGCTTTCTACCGGTCAGTCGGCCGCATTCAATATGGATGCTACCAGAGAATATACCAGTCAGTCCGGCCTGCGCTATTTCGATCTGGGGCTAGTGCTTGGCTGGGAGTACCGGCTACACAAACATTGGGCTTTAGACCTCCGATACAATCAGGGATTACTGGACTTAACCTTTGATCAGTTTTATCGCGACCAAAGCACGCATCTGAACTCTGATGTTCAGTTATCGCTGAGATACGTGTTTGGCAAATAAAGTAGTCATCCTTATGCGCTTACTATTGCTGCTACTAATTAGTGTGGCCTTCCTGAATGGCTGCAAAAAAAACGTGGAATTCCCGCCAGAATTTCGGCCTAATGAATTTTGGGCTCGTTACACCATTAAAGATGATTCAGGGCATATTCAGACCTATGATTTCCGGGGAGAAGACACCACACGATTGGAAAATCTATCCGGGTTGGTGGTGCAATTGGGATACTTTACCAAAACAGAAATCCAGGATAGTATCAAACAGATTACCGCAGGACTTTCGGAGTTTTTCACCGGAGCTCCCATTAGTGTCCGGCTGAATGCCAACGCTCCCGTAACGGATCCCACTACTCCTGAAGAATGGACGGCGGCGGAACTGGAATCTATCCTTTTTCCCGGCAAGTCTTTCACCTTCGGTGATGGCCCGGGCGAAGCACAGATACGTCTGGAAGACTATCCTGCTAGCAATTGGTCTTGCAACAGCACCATATCCAGCAATATCAACGGATATTTACGTGTATTGGAGGTAAGTGATTATGGTGCGCCAGAGATTAATATCCCATATTTCGGTAAAAAGGTAAAGTTTTCGTTTTCCTGTACCATGACCCATAGTTCAGGCGCTACCTGGACGATTACTGAGGGCGAGGCTATTTTGCTCTTTCGTTATTTTACTTTTTAAACTTAAACACCCTTATGCGCACCCTACTCCTTATGAGCCACCTCCTTGGCGGATGCCTTGCGCTTGCCCTGATCTTAACCCCTGCTTGCAGGAAAAAGGAAAAGGACTGTGCCCCCTGCCCAAACAACACGATTTGCAACGATGGTGATTGTGGCTGCAAGCCTGATCAGCACGACATGGGTAATTGGTGCCTGGATAAAAACGAAAACCTTTTTGTGGCAGCCAGTCTGGATTGTCCCTGCCTCCAAACACAGGGATTACGCCTTGTGGATATTCAGCCTCACCCCGGAGGTCCTTTATCATATCCTGCCAAATCTACTTATGCATTTTATCAACCGGATAATGTATACAGCGGATATCCGGAAAAGTTCCATTATTTCGATTTACCGGATGGCGACAGCATTGCTATTCACAATCTGGTTGGACCCGGCATCGTTGGCTTTTACAATTGTGAGGTAAACGACTCCCTGATTTGTGAAATTGATATCCTGGGCAAGTTTCATGGCCCGGATACCATTGAAACAACGGTTCATTATACCCGGTGCAGACTGGATTTAGATAATTATGTGTCAGATGAGGAAATCAGGCATCTGACGTTTGTAAGGAAGCAGTAGTGTTCAGACCTCCTCAATAATGGATTTCCCTTCGGAGCCATCCCCGGAAGTCCATTTCCAGGTTTCATGCAAGCGGATGCGACCATCTGGTAGTATTTCCGGAATGGAATGACACACGCCTGTCATGATCTCGTAGCGATCGTTCACCTGATGATAATGCATGTGGATATGCCCTTGTTCATCAACCAGGCCAATCAGGTGACCTTGAAGAATACGTCCTCCCTGATAAGTTGAAGTCAGGATATGACCTGTTTGCTGATATTGAAAAAGGGTTTCGGCAGAGGTTTCGCCATTGTCGGTGTTTTGTACAGGGCGAAAGGTTTTGTTGTGGTAATTGATCATGTGCTGAGTGCAAACTTACATTCACAGGCCAATTTACGGACTTACCAAATGCACCCCTATATTAAAATACAAAGGATTGCCCAGCGTATTCAACATGGCGTAGGTTTGGGAACCCGTAAATCCACGGAAAAACTCTTTACCATCGTTTGGCAATGCGTCAGCATTGAAAGACCAATTGTATCGCCAGCCTACCTGTGCTGAAAACCAGATGAAGCCAGTAATCTGACGTTGGAACTCCACCCGGGCGCGCATTTCACCGCGACGAATTTCCAAACTGCGTTCTGTATCCGACAAATAATCCATCCGATAACTTTGTCCTTCCAGTTCGTACCCAACCAGCATCAGATTTCGCGGGTTAAAGGTACGCCGGTAATGAGCGCGTGCAGGAAATAGAATTTCTGTCCCCCATTTGCGGTTTGGCGAAGTATAATTGAACATCACTACCGGAATATAATTCATTTCGCCTACCCGATAGGTTCTGGCCAGTCCAACGCCCCATTGCTTGCGGTCGTTGGGACGGCGCCCCCAGATGGCTGCGGCAGAATAGCGCAGGTACCGCAGGGATTGGAAATTTTTGAACGTATAATTACCGCTCAGATCGGCGCTACCCTGGAATAGCAAAAAACTGAATTCCCCCAACGGTTTGAAAAGGGTGGTATTCAAACCCATCGTGCGCAAGCCTGTTTGGTCCAATTCCTGAATCAAATTGGCCGAACCGGGTTCTGTTTGCAGGTCTTTCACCCGGTAATCGGTTTGCCAGTAATTGGCGCCCATTTGCCACACCAGGCTATTTTTCGAGATCACCGGAATATTGGCAGAAAGGCGCATGCCTCCCACAAAGGTAGCAGTAGCGGATTCCGAAACAGGGGCCTGGTCCTCTTCCGCATAACTGCCAACGGGAGAAAACCGCATATCATGCGCCAGTTGCCCGTCATATTGCAGAGAGATAAATCGCTGCGGACTCTGATTGAAAATCTTGGGACTACAGTAGCGCCGGGCTTTTTCATCGGCAAATTCTACTTGATCGTAAATGCTGTAATCCTCTTCCTGAGCAGTGGAATCCACCTGGGCATGGGCGCCAACGCCAGAGAGAAGGAAAAGCAAAAAGAAGAGGCCTTTTTTATGGAAGGGTACCGTCATGGCGGATGTCATTACTTGAGTTTAACACGTTTCCACACATCGGTACGGCCAAGAGCCTTTACACCAACGTAGCCACGAATGTCGAGTGTGTTTTCATCCTTCGACTTGATCACACAACTGTAGGTTGAGCCGCTTTCGGGATCGTAAATGGTGCCCTCTGTCCATTCCCCGTTTTTGTGGACAAAGTCTTTCAACATCCGGTATCCTTTGAGCGGAACGCTGCGCATGGATTCGTCGGGGTTGTTTTTATCTACTTTTGGTTGCTTGGTCTGCGGATCGATGGGCTCCCGGAGCCAAACGATTTTACCATAATATTTGGAGCCGATTTTTTCAATTTTTACCCGGGCTTTGCCGTTGCTGGGCTCCCAAAGACCAATCAGTTGGTCGCCGGCATCCTGGGCAGAAGCTGTTATCGAAGCAATAAAGAGGGTGCAGAAGATCCAAAAGGATTTCATAGACATGCAATTTAGCGGTTAACAGTGATTTGAAACTCGAATATGCCCTTGAGGTGGAGATCCGGCATGGTGTCTTTTTTCACATTGATATCGGCTACAAAAGTCATAGCCGGCTGACGCAGAAAAGCGGCAATTTCTTTTTGCTCCTGAGCAACCTGCAACGAAAGTGCTGTTTGCCCTTCTGGTACAGGATTCAATACGCCCACCTTTTGCATATCGGCCTTCTCGGCGGCCAGGTGAAGCGTGATCTCACTGATCAGACTGGAATTCATGCTGTCGGGCAGACTAAGAGAGGCCTTGAGGAGTTTGGCATCGGCAACATCGGCCAGGTTGGCGCCTTTAGACTTCAACCATTGTTCGAGTGCCGGCTGGAATTCACCCTGTGCCGTGTTGGAGCCCTCCATTAAGGGGCCGGAAGCCAGCAAATCCACTTCGCCGGTAGTGAAGGTGAGCACCTCTGTTTGGGTGCAGGCAGTTAAAAGAAGGAGGAAAAGGGCAATGCCCGGAAGTAATGCTTTCATAAATAGTAGTACAAATATACGCTAAAACGGCAAAGTCATTATATTGTTCATAATAATTTGCTTCTGTATGAATAGACTTCCTGTTGAATGATCTCATTCCGTTGTTTCCTGGTATAAATGTTTTTCCCGCAGGCTTCCACCACAGCGTTTGGCAGCTCTATGGCATCTGCAGCCACAGAACTGCCCTCCGAACAGTATTGGATGTATTGGTTTCAGACCTGTAAGGTTTCTCAAAACCTTACAGGTCTGAAACCAATACATCCAATAGTATCCATGTAGAAAATCATCCGGCGTCCAAAATCAAAATATCTGCCAGCCTTCCCCCTAAAACTCCAGCTTTACATAAACCGTTGCTTCATCGCGGTCTGCACCTTCCGGGAGTTCCACTTTTTCTACGGTCATATAGATGAAATAGGAATGGTCGTCGTAATCAATGGTTTCCCAAAGCGGATCTTTTTCGGAGTACAAAATCGTTACGTCCGCGCCCGGGCCGGGAAGTTCGTCGGGAAATTTGTTATCGATTCGTCGTTCCAGCAGGATACGGCAATGGCCGGCTTTGTCTTCCGGCATTTCTGCTTCCTGGTAATTGGTAATGAGAATGTTCATATCGAGATTGTTTGCATGATTTCCGTGTTGTTCACTCCCAGCAGAAAAAACGGACGGGCAGCATCCGAGCGTTTCATCATCACCCAAAACGGCTTGTCGAGATAAAAATACCGCCGTTTTTGGGATGGACCTGCCGCGGCTCGCTCCACACTGATCACCGCCTGACTTTCCACCTTTGCGCCCACTTCATCCAGTTCAAATGCTATGTTTTCAAACATCATGCCGATCAAATACTGCTCAAACCCCTCATTGCCGATGGGTTTTCCGGTTAGCTCGGGGTATTCGCGCTTGCATTGCAAGGATAACAAAGGCATTTTAAAATAATCGGTATCGCTCAGCGTAGAGGAATCCGGATCATTCAAGGTGGTTAGTTGCCGGAGCAAAGCCTCCGGATGCTGCATATCGAACCCCTTTGCCAACCACAACTCATCGGCCGGGTCTTTCAGTTTGAGTCGTATGATGAATCGGTCGTCGTGCTCATACCAAAGCACTTCAACGACCTTTTTTTGGTCCTTCATTGCCTCGAAGCCGGCCACCTCTGCTCCTTCAAAACGCATGTTGCAGCGGGAAAACGGCTGCACATAGGCCACTTTTTTATAGAAATAAGCGTACGACAGGATATCGTGCTCTCCAAGGCTGATCCGGAGGTCGGGGAATGACTTTTCCGGAAACCTGGCCCGACTCTCCCGGTTGACCTCCGCTACGGTTTGGGGACCAAACCCGGCCTTCACATAATAACTGGGCGCATCCAGATCCGTGGTGGTACAAACCGGATGATTGAACGCTTCCACCATTCTCAGGGCCGCCGGATCATCGGTGCGAAGCGTAAGAGGCCCGTTCATCACCGAACCACACAGTTCCGCCCAGCAAAGATTCATGGCGCCGCTCCACACATAATTGCCCCGGTAGAAGCTACCGGTATAATGCTGATACTGACCCGAATGCAAGGTCAGGGATGGAGTGGGCTTGCGTTTGAACCAGGAGAAAAGCATGATGACAAAATGGTGATCGTAAAAAGATGTCTAAACCCCGCCAGGCCAACGGGCTACCTGGCCAAAAACGCCCGTATGATGGCAAACTCCTTGGCGGGCTCTTCCACCTGGGGGTTGTGGCCACTGAATTCAAACATCTCGAACTGGGCCTGCGGACAATAGGTTTTATATTTCACCTGCATCCAGGGCACCGCCACACGGTCGTACCGGCCGGCAATGATGAGGATAGGCATGGTCAGGTTTTTCAGATCCTTGCGGAAGTCGAAATTCCCGATGTCGTTACCCACAATGAAATCGCCGTCCTTGCCCACCATCTGGTAGTACACCTTTGGGTTGAAAGGGTTGGGATAGGGCTTCCGGCCCCGCGAGCGGAAGTTATTGGGATTGTAAGCGTACAGAAAGCCATAGGGCACTTTCCCGTAGATCTCCTGGTGGATCGGATCGCTGGACACCACCCCGCGCTCCCGCACTTTCATCAGCGTGTCCCACACTTCCGGGTAGTTGACGCGAATCTCCCGGTTGGAATTGTCGTCGTTTTCCTGCCACATTACGAAGCTGTGAAAGGTATTGGCCAGAATGAGGTGCTTCACGTGCTGCGGGTATTTGATGGCGTACCCTTGTGCCACCAGTCCGCCGTAGGAATGTCCGAGCACATTGATTTTTCCAAAGCCCATGGCCTTGCGCAGTCCTTCCAGATCTTCGA
>JBIKUE010000235.1:0-3203 GCA_044347755.1 Saprospiraceae bacterium | reverse complement strand
ACTGCTACGGCCATTCCAGGCGGTGGCACTTCGCCCTATCAGTTTCTTTGGAGTAATGGCCAAACCGGTGCTTTGGCGCAAAACCTCTCAGTTGGGACCTATCAGGTAACCGCTACCGATGCCAACGGCTGCACTCTGACTGCCGAGGCACTAATACAACAACCCACAGCCGTATTGGTAAGCATGAGTTCGGCAGCCGCAGATTGTCATGGCGAAAATTCCGGTTCGGCACTGGCAGGCGCTACAGGTGGCACACCGCCCTATAGTTACTTATGGAATACAGGACAAACTACTGCAATGTTAAGTGGCCTGGCTTCCGGCTGGTATCAATTGAGTGTCACAGATGCACAGCAATGTCTGCAAACGAACCAGGTTTGGGTGGATCAACCGCTTCCGCTGGAAGTGGCACTGCAGGCTTTGCCGGTTTCCTGTCCGGGAGTAGTAGATGGCAGTTGTACTGCAAAGGCAGAGGGAGGTATAGGGCCGTACCAATATCTATGGAGCAACGGGGACGTTGGCGAAGGCATACAAGACCTTGATCAGGGTACCTACAGCGTTAAAGTGAATGATGCCAACGGCTGCACCGCCACCGGAACAGCATCCGTAGAGGTGGAGTTATACCCGGAAGTGACATTGGGATTGGATCAAACCCTGTTACTGGGTGAAGAGGTCTTGCTTGTAGCTCAGACAAACATCCCACCAAATGAGATCCTGGACTATACCTGGAGTGGCGACGGCCTGGAGCAGCAATGTCCGGATTGCGATCAAATCCGGTTTTTGCCCCTGGAAAATGGTTGTGAACGCGTGTTGGTGCGCAGCATCAAGGGCTGTTTTGCCGAAGACGAAATGTGCTACCGGGTGACGGCCAAACGCCGGATTTATGTTCCCAACGTATTCACGCCCAATGAGGATGGCGAGAACGATTATTTCACCATTTATTCAGATGCTTCGGTGAAAGAGATCCGTTATCTGAGTGTATACAGCAGGTGGGGTGAGCATTTATTTCAGGCGGTTCATTTCCCCACCAATGTGGAACAATCCGGCTGGCACGGCGATTTTCGTGGTCAGCCCATGAATCCCGGCGTATTTGTTTGGGTAGCTGAGGTGGAATTCATTGACGGCCAGGTAGTGTTATTAAAGGGGGATGTGACATTGTTGCGGTGAGGGCCCAACTCACTCAAATAACTGCTCCCAATGTGCCGGAATATTCTGCAGCGCTTCGCGATCAGGAATATATACAGATTCCAGGTTCTGCAGGTTTTTCAGGCTATCCGGTAACACGGTGAGTTGCGGATTATCGACCAGATAGAGGGTTTTGAGTTGGCTTAACAGGCCAAGCGACTCAGGCAAGCTTGACAAATCTGGGTTTTCGCTGATGTTCAGCAACTCGAGCTGCCCCAGATTTCCGATGGACTCTGGCAGGCTATCAAAAACGGATTCTTGAATGATCAGCTCCTTCAGACCTTTGAGTTGTCCGATAGCTTCCGGCATGGCTTCGATCCGACTCAGGCTAATATTCAGGATTTTCAGTTGATCCATTGAAAAAATGGCATCCGGAAGCGTTAGCGGGGTATCCGTTCCTGCCCAGATGATGAGCTCTTCGATTTGGCGGCACAAACCAACTGCTGCGGGAATCTGCGGGAAATTGATTTCAAGGGTCTTCAGGTTGGGCAATTGGGCAATAACCGACATGACCTGCGGGTAATCGCGGGTTTCGGCACTGCCGAAGATTACCTTTTCTACCTGCTCCATGCCGGATGTTTCCGGCGCAAGGGTGTTGAATACGCAATGGGTAAAATCCAGCTGTTTCAACCTGGACAGGCGATAAAAAGCTTTGGGCAAGTTCCATTTGCCAGCCCTCAGGTAACAATCCTCCAGCGCCGACAACTCGGCAAACGACTCCGGCAGCTGGATTTCATCATTTGTCTGGATGAAAATATACGTCAACTTTTGGAGTCCTGAAATGCTGTCGGGGATGGTGCAAGGACCATTTGGATGGGAAATATCTATATGCAGCGATTCCAGGTTGCTAAGTGCCCCTATTTCCTCAGGAATGGATTGTTCTGTAGAAAATTCGAGTTGTTTGAGCGCAGGCAAGCCCGCCAGTATCTTGCAAGCCTCCTGCATGTTCAATTGGGGATTGTGCCTCAGTTTGGCTGTTTCCAATGCGCTCATTTCTGCCACATAATCCGGCAGATTTTTGAGGTTTTTCCCTTCCAGATTCAGGTATTTGATGGCACTGTAGTCCTTTTTGGGAGCGACCGTTTTGGGGACTTCACCTTGCTTTATGCTGATTTTTTCCCGGAAAACGGAGGCCAGGATTTGAGCAATCTCTTCAAAGATTTTCTCCTCGCACTGGAACTGAATCTCGAAAGACGACTCTCCCAGGGTTGCGGCAGCCTCTGGCAGGAGGCGGACAGTTATGGATTCGCGGGTTAGCAGGATATCTTGTACGCCATTGTAGCATGCATGAGACTGATCCTTCCACTCCACATAATGGTTTGCAGTATCCGGAACGTTGGCCAGCAACAGCACCAATCCATCCATTTCATTTCCGAACAACACGGTTTTGACCTTTTCTTCTATCCAATATTCAACTTGAAGGGCCTTAAATGTCATAATGTATGAGGGTTTTAGCGCTTTTGATCTGTAAGCGGTATTTCCATCCTTTACCCAACCTCCTTATACGTCACCAACCAACGGTACAGTACTCCCCTGAAAGCCATCAGGAGTATCAGTGCCAGGATTAGGTATTAGAAGGTTTTTCTGATCATGCGGCAGTGTATATCGGTGTACAGTTCTGTAACTTCATGCAAACATGCTCTTAATCCTACAAATATAAAAAAGGGACAGTATTGCAAGGTTATTTCTGCAATACCATCAGTATCAAACAATCCATTTGCCTGTTTTTTTGCCGCC
Organism: Saprospiraceae bacterium; assembly: GCA_044347755.1. GTDB lineage: Bacteria > Bacteroidota > Bacteroidia > Chitinophagales > Saprospiraceae > M3007. Next base: position 284 of record JBIKUE010000235.1, on the reverse strand, counting down.
CAAACCACTTTCACAGGAAACTTATTGGGTCTGCCGGCTTTTATCCTGGCATGCAAGTCTTTAACCGCATGCATCCATTTGTCTGCGAATTATAGCAGTTGAAATTTTAAAACAATTCGTTTTTTTATTGCATTATCCGTAATTTTGCCGTTTCCGGAAAACCGCCAGCCAAAAGCGTTGTTTCCCCACCCGAAATGGCAAAAACAAAAAATACGGCGAACGACTTACGGTTGACGGTTGACGGTGGACGGCCAACGGCCGAGAGTCGCCAATCTACCCCGTCC
>JBIKUE010000141.1:0-11057 GCA_044347755.1 Saprospiraceae bacterium | reverse complement strand
GGTCTGGTAATGACCGCGCAGAACAAAGCCCCTGAAAACTGGTTCAACCTTGATCCAACCACCGATAAGGTGAACGGTACCGGTGGAGATGAGGCGCTGAAAATGTTGAAAAACAAAAACAAAAAAAGCCAAACCGTTATCGTTGCGGTCCTGGATTCAGGTGTAGAAGTGGATCATGAAGATCTAAAAGATGTAATGTGGGTAAATCCGGGTGAAATTCCTGGAAATGGAAAGGATGATGACAACAACGGCTATGTGGACGATATCCACGGATGGAACTTCCTGGCTGGCCCTGGTGGTAATGTGAACCACGAAACACTTGAACTTACCCGTGAGTATGCACGCCTGAAAAAACGTTTTGAGGGTACTGATCCTAAAAACCTGCATGGTGATGCTGCTGAGGAGTTCAAATACTGGCAAAAAGTAAAGGAAGACTTTGAAACACAACGCGCTGAGGCTGTTTCCGGCATGGAGAACGCCACCAAGCAATTGAAGCCAATCGAAGATGCCTTCAATGCTGTTGAAGCTGCCCTTAAGGGTAAGGAATTTAACGCTGAGAATGTTGCCGCTATTAAAACAGATGGTAACGAGGAGCTCAAAAAGCAGGTAGAAATTATTAAAATGGTGATGGGGCAGGGCCTCTCTTCACGGAAGGACCTTGAAGATGCCAAGCAGGAAGCATCTTCCTTTTTCTACAATCAGGTTCAGTACCAGTTGAACCCTGATCTGAACGAGCGTGCCAAAGTTGGCGATGATCCTAATGACTTGACCAACCGTTTCTATGGCACCAACGAATACGAAGGCCCGGATGCCTTCCACGGCACACACGTTGCCGGTATCATTGCCGCAAATCGCAATAATAATATTGGTATTAAAGGCGTTGCAGATAACGTAAAGATCATGACCGTTCGCTGTGTTCCTGATGGCGACGAGCGTGACAAAGACGTGGCGAACGCTATCTACTATGCGGTAGACAATGGCGCCAGCGTTATCAATATGTCGTTCGGTAAAGGTTACAGCCCGCAAAAATGGTATGTTGACCAGGCGATGCGCTATGCTGCTGAGCATGATGTATTGTTGGTTCATGCCGCTGGTAACAGCAGTGCCAATAATGATAAGGAAGGCAACTTCCCGAACGATGAATTGCAAAAGCCTATTAAGAAAGGTTTGTTTGGAAAGGAAAAACAAATTTCTACCTGGATGGAAATTGGCGCTTTGAACTGGCGTTCCGGAGAGAAGCGTGTTGCTTCTTTCTCTAACTATGGCAAGAAGAATGTAGACTTGTTCTCTCCTGGTGTTGCGCTTCAATCTACGGTTCCTGACGGGAAATATGGCCCGGCCAGCGGTACGTCCATGGCAAGCCCTGCTGCTGCAGGCGTCGCTGCTGTGATTCGTTCTTATTATCCTGAACTGTCTGCTGTTCAGGTGAAGCATATCATGGAAGCATCTGTGGTGAAGCAGGATGGCGAAGTCATCAAGCCAGGTACTACAGAAAAAGTAAAGTTTACGGAGCTTTGTGTAAGTGGAGGTACCGTTAGTGCTACTAACGCGGTTGTTATGGCAGAAAAGGCCAAGCCATCCAAGCGTTCCAAGAAAGCTATCTGGCGTGAAGCCGGAATGGGCAAAAACGTAAAAAAATTGGGTAAAGAGCCGCGCGCTTAATTCCTGATTTTAGGATGAACCTGATTCATCAATAATAAACATGAGTCATCCCTGAGCTTTTGGGGGTGACTCATGTGCGTTTTACACCATAAATTATGGAACCACAAGGTCACAAACATGGGTCATCCCGAATTTTTCATGGTTGCTCCTGTTTATATGATCAAATCGCATCCCGGACCTCGCAAGAGATCCAACTTACGCCGCGAGGTTGGACCTCTTGCGAGGTCCTAAAATCACATAACCCATGTTGTTACAAAGGTTAGACCTCTGCCGAGGTCTGCTGCGTAAAGCCATAAAACAAATATGAGCCACCCCAAAATTCGGGATAACTCATGTTTGTGACTTTTAGGTCCATTTTTTGGTGCATTGGGTCATGAAATACTTAAGCGCAAGTTTATTTTTGGAGCATTTCGTTGAGCGGTGTATGACGTTGCATTTTGATCGTCCTGGTGAAATCAGGACGTTTGTGTACGGCTGTCCAGGTTCCCTTTTCCTTGTCAACAGTCCAATTGATGCTATGCCATCCTTGCCGCGTGGGGCTTAATTGAAATTCTTTATCTGTGAGCAATACTGCCACCCATTCTTTGTTAGGGCCAAGGTAAATGTGGTTTTTCGACCAGTAAACAATGCTTGTGGTGTTTGAAGAAGTATCCGTACCATTGAACTGATAGGAAAGAATGTTCAAACTGGTATCAGATGTATAGCTGTAATGCTGATAAAATCCGGGGCCTTCAAGATCTGTTTTCCAATTGCCTTCAATCCAACGGAGTTTTTTTAAATCGGATTTGGTGTAATTCGGTGGGTTGTTGGGGTCACCTGGTGTGACTGGCGCAGCAGGCGTTTCTTTGCAGGAGAAGAAAGTTAGCCATGCAAAACAAAATATCAGGTACTTATGCATTATAATGAAAGAATTTTGATGCAAAGTTCTAAAAAAGGTCGGATTCAACCCTAAAATAAGCTTCCTTGTTGCCCTGGGACTGGTTCAGGGCCTCGAATTGCGATGTTAGGTATATGTTCCTTAAAAGTTTCGACACAAAACCGGCTTAACTCGGGAGCCAATAAATTATCAGGCTCATGAGCAAAGAAATAGGCTTCTTTAAGTCCCATATCAAACCACCGCTTTAGTTGGTCTGACCAAGCTTTTACCCTGGTATAATCGCTTGGATGAAGTCCATTTCCCACAAATCTGATCAGGGTGGCTTTTTGCGTTAGTTGCATATGGCAAACATCTCTTCTTCCGGCAACATCCGTTATGACTGCAGCCGTCTGGTATTGTTCCAGCAAGTCAAATAAGTATCTGCTTTCCGGGCCATTTTGAAAAAATACAGGGTGCCTCACTTCAACGGCCAAAGGAATCAGGTGGGCTGTCCTCGATAAAAACCGATCTAAAACAGGCAATTCCCGGACGCCAAAATGAGGGGGGAGTTGCATGAAACAATAGCCTAATCGAATTCCTAAGCCGCTTATGGCTTCACAAAAGATATCCGGTTCCTGAGTAGATAGGCCCAGGTCGCGCGCATGGCTGATGCCCTGAGGGATTTTGGGGCAATACCTGAAATCTTCTGGCACTTCACTCACCCATCGGTTAACGGACGAGGAATCTGGCATCCGGTAGTGGGTGGTATTAAACTCAATCGTGTTAAATTGTTGTCCGAAATACTTTAAAAAGTCTTTTTCGCGCCCGCCAAACGGATACCATTTTCCTAACCAGTCTTTCATGTTATACCCCGTAGGGCCTACATATAAGGAAGGCGTTTGGCCGTTCAGGCTGGCAGATTCCAATACTGCGGTATTTCTTTCAGGTTCGGCTCCGAGGCTAAAATCCACCTGATCAACGTTAGGTAATTTGCCAAAATCCATAGATCGTGAAGTACTAAGCGTTCATTTGACGGCTTTCCCACTCCGAAGGAAATGTATTTCCACCCGCCGGTTAAGTTGCCTGTTCTCACGGGTATCATTGGGGACGAATGGTTTTTGGGAGCCGTGGCCAAGATAGCTCAGCCTTTTTGGATCGATGCCTTTGGTGATCAGATAGTCCCGGCAGCGTTTGGCCCGTTTTTCTGCCAATAGATCGTTGGCGGGCTCCTGGCCAGTATTGTCTGTGTGCCCTTCCATGCGGGCTTCCAACATAGGGTCGGCCTGAAGAATAGTCACCACTTCGTCAAGCGTGACGATTGAGGTGTTGTACCATCCTTCCAGTGTAGAGCCAAAATATACCGCCTTAAACGGCACGCCAGGTGCAGGTGGAAGTGCCTCCGGACATCCATTTTTTTCCGGGATACCTGCAAGGGTAGGGCATTCATCTTCTTTGTCTGAAATGCCGTCGGCATCAGAGTCCGGGCAACCTTTTAAGCGCTCCGGGCCAGCGATGCCCGGACACGCGTCTTTGTTGTCCGGAATGCCATCTGCATCGGAATCCGGACAGCCTTTATATCGTAATTGCCCACGCATATCCGGACACAAGTCTTCCGCATCAGCCACGCCATCCTTGTCCCGATCTACCGGCGGACAACCTCTGTATTCCAGGGTGCCTTTTTGGTCCGGACAGCTATCGTCTTTATCGGCAATTCCATCCTCATCCATATCCGTACATCCTTTCAAACTGGCAAGGCCGGGTACGTCCGGACAATGATCGTCACGGTCGGCTACGCCGTCGCGGTCTGAATCCGGGCAACCAAACAGCTGCAGGGTGCCTGCACCATCCGGGCATTGATCATAAATATCCGGAATGCCATCGTTGTCGCGATCGGGCTCTGCCGGTTTACTGGCTGTTTCCGGTTTCTCTGTTTCCGGCTTTTTGTTCTTCCTATTGCTTTCGCCAAAGGCGTAGCAACCACTTAAGCCGGCAAACACATACCAATCATTGTCGTCCGGATTGCCAGCAACACTGACTCCATCCAGATAATCGCCCAGGGTAGGAACTATAAATCCTTCTATCCCGAGTGTAAGGCGTTTGCTGAGGCTAAAACGGGCGCCTAACCCGACAGGAACGCTGATATCTGGCTTATTACTACGCCCTTTGTCAATAGATACCAGCAGGGGATCCAGATAGTCATTGGATGGTTGATCGTTCCAATACACTTTGGGGTTTGTGAAATCCACGCCGAGTCCTGCTGCAATAAAAGGGGTGAATACACGGCGTTTGGTATGTTGTTTCCTGGATTTTCCTTTTTTATGGGTATAGATGCCTGTAGGATAAAATTCCCCCGTCAGAGAGATGTTTAAGAGCGAACTATTAACCAATAAGCCTCGCTCCTGCCGCCAGGCTGGAGTACGGAAATGGCGGTCGTTGCCAGAAATGCGCGTGAATAAAACTTGCGCCCGAAGTGCCAATGAATTATTCAGATTTTTTCTGGCTTGCAGGTTGATTTCAGGATGGAAGCCTTTTGCAGGAGTGCCTAATTGAAGGTCGTTGGTTTCTCCCAGGTACGCGGCAGTTCCAATCCCCATGTCTAATTCCCATGGGTGATGTGTTTGCCCATAAAGGGATAGTGAATGGATTAGTAGCAAGAATGTAATCGTGTTTCTCATAGTGGATGAAAGCATAAAAGCGTGTGGCGCCAGTTGCCAGAAGGCCACAAAATACCTCATTTGAATAATATATGGATCGAATTTCCATGAAGTGTGTGATTTTCAGTGAGGTAGTTCCCACGAATTCCCACCAGATTTCTTTTGGCGGGAAAGTATCTCCACATTTTACCACCATTTTGTTCTTTTGTAAATATTTGATGTGAAAATTAAACTATTCGCCTCTAAAGTTCGTTTTTTTGCCCATGTTTTATTAGTTGTTGAAGCATATTTCAGGTTTTTTTCTCAAAAGATATTGATGGAAATTTGAAAAGTTAATTTTTTAATTAATTGAATATCAATGTTTTAAATAATTGATTAAATTTATTTTTACAAAAAAGTGATAAAAAGTGGAGATTTGTGGTAAAATATGGAAATAGTGTTTACTTTTGTCCCTGTGAAATGGTGGTTTATCCCACATTCGCCCCGGCTCACACTTAGCAGAAGTACGGTCCCACACCACTACTAACATGCAACTCATCGGCGAATACTCGGTGGCTCTTGATGAAAAGGGTCGTCTGCGCTTGCCAACTGCGCTGCTTCGTCAGTTGCCCGCTTTAACAGCCGGGTCCAACGGCGAAGGTGCGGCCTATGAGTTTGTAGTAAACCGGGGGTTTGAGAAGTGTCTCACACTTTACCCCAAGCCGGTCTGGGATGGCATTGCTGCTAAGCTGAGCCGTCTCAATAGTTTCAATGACCGGAACCGCGCATTTGTCCGCTCCTTTCATTACGGAGCATATCCTCTTACTACGGATAGCGCGGACAGAATCCTGTTGCAGAAGCCTTTGATGGACTATGCGGGTATCACCAAAGAAGCTGTATTGCTTGCCATGGGTGGCAAGATTGAAATCTGGTCGCCAGAGCAATATGCTTCCTCTGCTGCTTTTGATCCGAATGAGTTTGCCGATTTGGCCAACACGGTGATGGGTGGCGATGACGAGATAGAGCTCTAAACAAGTCGTTTCAGCAAGGTCCAGAGTAGTTCGGACTATGAAATGAATCGTGAAAGAGCGCTGTCGTACTTGGTTGAACTATGGTGTACCACGAGTCTGTCCTCTTGCATGAAAGCGTTGATTTTCTAGGCATTACGCCTGGAGGGGTCTATGTTGACGCAACTTTTGGCGGCGGTGGGCACTCCAGATTGATATTGGAAAAAATGGGCGGGGAAGGCCGCTTGTTTGCCTTTGATCAGGATGAAGACGCACAACGAAACACGGAACAGCCGGAGTTTTTAGCCAGTCCTGGCTTCTTGTTCATTCCATCCAATTTCAGGCATTTGAAAAGACAGTTGCGTGCTGAAGGTGTGCGCCCTGGAACCGTGCAGGGTATCCTGGCCGACCTCGGAGTGAGTAGTCACCAGCTCGATACGGCAGAAAGAGGATTCTCATACCGTTTTGAAGCGGCGCTTGATATGCGTATGAACCGGCAGGAAGGCGAAACAGCTGCGGATTTGCTGAATTCACGGAATGCTGAGGAGTTGCAGCGCATTTTCAGTGAGCTTGGAGAAGTGCGCAATGCCAAAACACTGGCACATGCGGTGGTTCAGGAACGTGAAAAATTGCCTTTTCGGAGCACCGGCGATCTGTTGGAGTTGTGCAGCAAAAACCTGATGGGCGACCGGATGCGCTACCTGTCGCAAGTGTTTCAGTCACTGCGGATGGAAGTCAATGACGAACTGGGCGCCCTCGAAGATTTTATGAAGGATGCACTTGAGATGCTTGCACCCGGAGGTCGGTTGGCCATTATCACCTTCCACAGTCTGGAAGATCGAATGGTTAAAAATTTTATGAAAACAGGAAATATTCAGGGAGAGGTGGATCAGGATTTTTATGGCAACATCACCCGCCCCTGGACGCTCATCACCAAAAAGCCCATAGAGCCAAGTCAAAAAGAAACCAGTCAAAACCCCAGAGCCAGAAGTTCAAAACTAAGAGTAGCCCAAAAAATCAAATAATCACGCATTAACTCACTCATTCACATTGGCCAACAAACTACTCAATGCCCTCAACGTAAGTCGCCACACTACCGATCTGGTGTTTGGCAACTTTCAGTTTCTGCTCTTTCTGGGCGGTTTGGGTATTCTGTATATCGCCAATGCACATTATGCTGAGAAAGGAGTGCGAAGGATTCAGATGTTGCAAAAAGAGATTAAGGAGTTAAAATGGGAATACACCTCCATCAAAAGCGAGACTATGTATAAAAGCATGCAAAGCCAGATTGATGAAGACCTGGATCCCGTAGGCCTTGATCTGGAAAATAAAGGCCCCAAAGTGATCATCGTCAAATAAACCACATTAACCACATTAACCACATTAACCACATTATCTCTCGTGCTCAACATCAAAAACGAAGTCCTCATACGCGTGTACTCGGTAGCAGCCGTAGTACTGGTGGTGGCTGTTGTGATTTTGATGCGCTTGTTTCAACTGACGATCACAGATGCCCATAAGTGGGAAGCCAAGGCAGACAGTTTATATGTGAAACTGGTAGACGTGCCCAGTCAGAGAGGAAATATCCTCGCCGATGATGGCTCATTGCTGGCTACCTCACTTCCGTTCTTTGACATACATTTTGATGCGAAAGCAGAAGGTCTTACTGCCGAAATTTTCAATGAACAGGCAGTTGACAGCCTGGCCTGGCTGCTATCTACTTACATAGACCCACAATACACTCCGGGAGCATACCGGGAATGGCTGGACACTTTGCGCAATGCTGATCCGCGAACCCGTGGAATCCGATATGTACCCATTGCCAAAAACCTGCCCTATTCCAAGTACTTGTTAATCAAGTCATTCCCGATTTTTAGGGAAGGAAGGCATGCTGGTGGCTTTATTGCAGAGCAGGTAAGTAAAAGGGAACGCCCGTTTAAAATTCTGGCTCAGCGTACTATTGGTTATGCTCAACGGGAAGGAGCCTTGCCGGTTGGTATTGAAGGAAGTTTCAATACGATTCTGGATGGTAAACGGGATGATTATCCGAAACAGCTCATGCTTCGGGTGCCAGGAGATGTTTACATCCCCATTAACGACCTGGCAGAGATAGAGCCGGCATCTGGCGATGATGTGGTAACCACCCTGGATATTAATATTCAGGATGCTGCAGAAAATGCCTTGCTGAATGCATGTCAGACCCACAATGCTGACCATGGATGTGCGATTGTGATGGAGGTCAAGACCGGCAAAATCCGGGCAATGGCAAACATCGGGCGCACTCAGTTTGAAGGGAAGACTGGTTACTGGGAAACCTATAATTACGCTGTGGGTGAGCGTGTGGAACCAGGGTCTATGTTCAAGCTGGCCTCTTTTATGGCCATGATGGAGGCCGGCGCGCTGGATGATTTTGAGGAAAAAGTACCAGTATACCAGGGGAAAGTAAAGATTTATGATGAAGAACTGGTAGATGCCAGTCCTCATGGTATGGATTCTATGACCATCAGTCAGATTTTTGCCTTGTCGTCTAACGTTGGTACAGCCACCCTTACTCAGAAGTACTTCAAAAGCAAATCGGCTGCATTTGTGCAACAATTGCGGGATTTTAATCTTGATCAACCCACTGGTATTGAAATCGCTGGAGAGGAAAATCCGATAGTCAAGAACCCGGAAGATCCCAAGAGCGAATGGAGCGGCACCACTTTGCCCTGGATGAGTATTGGATATGAGTTATTGCTCACGCCACTCCAGATGCTGACCTTTTATAATGCGGTAGCCAATGACGGCCGGCTGATGCGACCATACCTGGTTCAGCGCACAGAGCATTACGGCGAAACCATTAAGGAGTTCAGGCCCTACACAGTAAAAAGAAGCATTGCATCCCAAAAAACCATTCGAAAAGCAAAAGAATTGCTGAAGGAAGTGGTTAAAACTGGTACGGCAAAAAATATCCAACCCGCCTTTTTTGACATAGCAGGCAAAACAGGTACAGCCCAGTTGAATTACCACAAATTCAGAGCCTCCAAAGGCATTCGCCACCAGGCTGGCTTTTGCGGATTTTTCCCGGCAGATAATCCGGTGTATTCATGCATCGTGGTGATCAGTGAACCGGAAAGAGGTGGTTACCACGGTGCAGAAGTTGCCGCACCTGTATTCAGGCAGATTGCCGACAAGTGTTTTGCGATGAAAGCCGAGTTGCATACCCCGGTGAATGCCGACAAGCCCATGCCTTTAAAAAAAGGACAATTGCCGGGATTTGATGCAGGCAAAAGGGAGGATCTGAAGGAAAGCATGCAATGGTTGGGCCTGGAATTTACCTCCGCCGAGGATGTGGCAGATTGGGGTGTATTGGTAGCAAAAGACAGTATTGGATTGAGTATGCATAACCGATCTGTAAACGATAAAACAGTGCCTTCGGTAGTTGGAATGGGGTTAAAGGACGCCATTTACCTTTTGGAAAACCGGGGTTGCCGGGTGAGGGCTGAAGGAGTTGGGAAAGTGCAAAGTCAGAGTCTGGCGCCTGGTACTAAAGCAAGTGGACAAACCTGTGTGTTGTATCTAAACTAAAGAAAAGCTTATGCCTATCATCGTTTTATTGGTTTTGCATGTGGTTTTTTATTCGGGGTTTCGCATGTTCAAATTATCCGTTTTGATTGCTAGAGAGCGGGACCCGGAAGGCAAGAAGGGAATATCGCTTTGGGAAGAAATATGGAAGGGGGAGGGCAATCATTTATGGCCTGGTCCATATTTCAGTGAACATGGCGATTCAGCTACCGTAAACCGATTCATAAAAGAGCGCAACATGTGGACGGCCATTTCGTGGACTACGATGATTCTGGGCGGGATAGCCGGGTTTATACTTCAAAAGATTGACCAGTCTCAATAAAGTGTTTAAGTGCAACTAACTGAACTCATACAAGGCCTGCAAGGGCTCGAAATCCTGGGACAAACGCAGGTAAGCATCGGCCAGATTCGGTTCGATAGCCGACTGGTTACGCCTGGAGATGTATTTGTAGCCGTGAGGGGAGTTGCTATGGATGGCCATCAGTTTATCCCAACAGCCCTGGAAAAGGGGGCGCAAGTGATTGTTTGTGAGGAATGGGCCGGCGAAACCAATGCCACCATGATTCGGGTGAAAGACAGCGCAGAAATGTTGGGTCAGCTGGCTTCCAGGTTTTATGGAAATCCATCAGATGCTTTTACCCTCATCGGTATCACAGGAACCAACGGTAAAACCACTACGACCACCTTGTTGTGGCAGTTATTTACAGCGCTTGGGTATAAATGCGGTCTGATTGGCACGGTGGAGAACAGGATTGGAGAAACCGTAGTGCCCAGTACACATACCACTCCCGATGCTGTGCGATTGCATGCATTATTTCGGGAAATGGCAGATGCGGGGTGCAGCCATGTGTTCATGGAGGTAAGCAGCCATGCGGTACATCAACGGAGAATTGCCGGTGCAACGTTTGCCGGAGGAGTATTTACAAATCTGACCCATGACCACCTGGATTACCACAAAACCTTCGCAGAATACCGCGATGCGAAAAAGAAGTTCTTTGACGATTTGCCTAAAAAGGCCTTTGCACTGACCAATGTAGACGATAAAAACGGCATGGTCATGTTGCAAAACACCTTGGCCAAAAAGGTTGGATACGGCTTGAAGAAGCCGGCTGATTTCAAGACCAAGATCCTTGAAAACAGCCTTACCGGTCTGCATTTGGAATTAAATGGTATTGAATTGTTTGTTCGACAGATTGGTGAGTTTAATGCTTATAACCTGACGGCGGCCTATGCGGTTGGCACTTTGCTCCACGAAGGAAACAGCCAGATCAGCCGCGATGCGTTGCTCACAGCATTGAGCAATTTGGAAGGTGCGGAGGGCCGGTTTGAGTATCT
>JBIKUE010000139.1:0-11116 GCA_044347755.1 Saprospiraceae bacterium | reverse complement strand
ACCCCGTTTTCTGTTTGAATTTTTACAAAATAAACGCCTGCAGGCAGGTGACTCAAGGTTTGTGTTACCTCTGCAACGGGTTCACCGCGGTACCAGGTCTCCTGCAATCCGCCATTGGCTTGCAACAGGCTCAACGCCCGGATGCCGGATGTGGTACTCCGGATGCTCAGGAAGTCTTGTGCCGGATTGGGCGCCAGAATGATGCTGTGTTCAAGTGGCTCCTGCGTATGTACGGAACCTGATTTTTTAATCACCAGATCCACTGGCGCTGCCCCCAAATCTTTGGGACTTTCCTGAAAGTCGGATGAACTGATGGCGCTGAAAAAAAGCTTGGAATTTTTGATGGAATCTTGCAATGGATCCGGCTGCCCGAAAATATTGTCTTCAATGATGATAAAAACATCCCCAATTTCACCCCAACCACTCACAGGAACCCCATCAGTACGGGTAATGGCCACATCCAACCGGCCTTGCCGCGGAAAATTTTTCTGCACACAGAGGTAATTGCCTTCATTGCCAAACCAGGATGGCGATGGTGTGAACCGGATATTGTCTTTCACCACATTCGGATCATAGGAAATACTGAAAGCCAATCCATAAATGTTTTCCAGCGGTGTGCTTTGGCTACCTAATAACAAGGGCATGTGCACGGCATCTCCCGGATATAGCGTGTCCGTCTGCAGAATGATGGAAGGGCTTTGGCCTGGATTGCTGCTTTTCAATGGCGCATCGAAGGGGTTATCCTGGGCGGTATTGATCACTTTCCCCCAGTTCTGAACCAGGGCCAGGGTGTCGGCAGCATTAATTTGCCCATCTCCATTGGTGTCGATGTTTTTGAAGTTTATCTGGCGAACAGCCGAATTTGCTGTCCAGCCGCCAGCATCCTGGCCTGTCCAGTTCAGAGAAGCATTAGCGCGGATTGGACCACTTGCGCCATAAGCCAAACCGATGTACAATAAATCATGATGATTTACGGCCTGGTTATTATCCGCATCGCCCGGCCACACACATTCTTCCATGGGGGTAATGGGGGGAACCACAGCCAACCAGGACTCCGAACTAAAATCCGGCCGATCAATATTGATTTGATACACACCACCGTCAGAAAAACGCAGACCTGACAGATCACCAAAGTACTCGGTGCTGTTGTCAGGGTATGATAATATATAATGACCATACAGTTTTTCTCCCGGGGTGCAACTTCCCAACAAAATCTGGGCCTTGCCGTCGGCCGCACAAGCGGCGGCTACTCCTTGGGCTTTACAAGCCATCATGGCAGGTTGTTCCGTCATGCCGAAATCAATCCAACCATTCCTGCCAAGGAAAATTTGCGGCCCATCCTGAGTTGTTATTGCTGCCGGAACCGGTGTTTGGATAAAATACAATGCTCCTCCCACCTGTCCTAAACCGGGTATCAGACAAACCTCAAACAATAGCTGATTGTCTGGAAGACTAAGCGGCGTGGCGCTTTGCCAGGTCATACCTAGCGTTTGATCAGTGGCGTTTAAGGTGAAACTGGCCAGGCTTAAGCCGGGTAATTGGAGGTTTTTCAGTTCCTCCAGGGCTGTACCATTGGGGTATTGAATGGAAAGGTTTAGGGTTGTGATGGCTTGAAAATGACGGGCATATACACCGGTGCAGTTGTCTGACGGATCGTCATCAGCGTCAATGTAGCACCAGTTAAATCCGTCTGGAACCGGTGGCGGCTGGAAGCAGTTCATGGTGCGTTCCAGGCTTAGTTCGCATCCGTTGGCATCGGTTATGGTAACATTGTAATGGCCAGATGGTACGTCCTGAAGAGAATCCAGTATGCCAGGCGCCACCGGACCATGCCGCTGGTGCGTGGTGCCGTCGCTCCAGGAAAATAATACTGGAAAGCTCAAATTCCCGGCCGGATTGTAGTTTATGAACAGACTGCCAATTCCCTGGCCGCAATCTTCCTGCAATTCCGCCGCCCAGGATTGGGTGGAAATGTCCACAACTATTGATTCGGCAACAGCTGTGCAACCTCCGGTAGAGCTGACGGTAACTGAATAGAGGCCCTCCTGAAGTTGATTTATAGTTGCAGAAGTTGCCCCGTTCGACCATTGATAACTAAAGGGCCCATTAGCATCTGCAACAGAGACAGTCAATTCGCCAGTTCCACCACATTCCTCAATGAACGCCCAATCAGACCAAACAGAAAAAGTGGTGTCGTTTTCTATGGAAAAATGCTCAACTAATAAACAGTTATTCAAATTTGAAACGGATACCGAATAGTTTCCAGGGGGGAGCTCACAATTGTTGGGCGAATTAATATTGACATTTCCGGATGACCATTCATAGAAAAATGGAGGATTTCCGGCTATAGTCAAATAAGCACATCCATTATTTGCACCACAAACAGCCGGATTTGTTTGAATACTGCTTGTCAGATTGAATAAAGGAGAACTTATTTGAATTATGATAACTATGGAATTCCCAATTTGATCTGTAACCGTTAGCTGGTAAATACCGCCTGCCAATCCTGAAATATCAAAGGTATTGGCACTAAATCCACTTGGTCCAACCCAGGAATATTGGTAAGGTGGCATGCCACCGTTTATAATCAACGAGGCTGATCCATTCGGTAGGTTACAACCAGTATTTTGCACACAACTTTGGGCTAAATACAACGAACCGGGCGCTACCGATGAGGTGCCCACACCTCCCATTTGATAACTTAACGGTATAGGCGTATAGCCATTTGCGCCTTCCTGTATGATCTCGTAAATCGTGTGATTGTTTTCACTTACCGTTATTGGATAATAACCATTGGCGCCTGGCTGAACGACAAAACTCATCCGAAACAACACAGAAGAGTCTGGTAGTGTCATTGGATTGCCTGACAGACTGCTCCAGGCAAAGCTGAGAGAACCTGAGGTGCCATTGAAAAAACTCTGTGGTACAATGCCTGGTAATGTGGTTTCTGATAAATCCACGTTCAGGTATTTGAGTCCTTCCGGGTTAAAAAACATCACAAACTGCATCGAAACAATCTGGTCAAAATCCCGTACCCGCATAGGTATATACACCGTGTCTCCGGGATTGGCACTTACCATTGGTGCAGCAAGATTGAAACAGATTGGTCCGTTTTGCGCAGCCAGCGCAGAAAAACAGCTAATCATAATAGGAATCAGCCAGTTTTTCAGGCTAATTAATCGGCGGAATGGAAAAAGGCCCATAAGGATAAAGTAGTTGATGAGTGTATACGGGGGATAATGATACCACGAAAGTAGGGTAGTGGAGCATGGTTTTTTTTGACATTTTTTGCGTTTTATAGCATTTTATGTTTACTGTCGGGGTGACTCAAAGTCACCCCGACAGTAAACATAAATGCTATAAACGAACGATTATTAGCTCGAAAATGCTATAATTTCTTACTCACGGGGTGACTCAAAATCGCCCCACGATTAAGAAATTATAGCATTTTTGTTTTCCGGCATTACCTATTTTTGCCCATTATGCGACAAACAAAACTCCTCGAAACGCTGGGCAGCTTGACCGTGCGGGAGCGCAACCGCTGGCGACAATATATTTGGTCGGATTACGGCAACCGGCACAAGGTACTGCGTAGTATGTGCGATTTGATGCTGGAGGGACTGGCAGATACGGCCATGCTTTTGCCCAAGCGGCAGATGTATGAGCAGCTGTTTGGTGTGCAAAAGCCGTACAACGAATTGATATTCAATAATCTGGTGTCAGATTTATACGAGTTGCTATTGGATTGGCTTTCATTGGAGAAACACTGGTCGGATTCCTTGGAACAGCAACGCAGGCGACTGGAATCTCTGGTGGGGCGTCGTTTGGATAAACAGGCAACGGGAGTGCTCAAGAGATTTGAAGACATGCTGGAACAGAGTCCGCTGCGCAATGCCACGTGGTATCGGCATGCGCTGGCGCTGGAAGAAGCAGCTGAAGCCCTGCACAGCAGGTTGCCGCGCCGCACAGAGAGTCCACATGTGTGGCGGCAGGCGCAATATACCCGTTACATCCATGCCCTGGAATCGCTCAGAATGGCATTAGCACTGCGCAGCCGAACCCAACTGGCCGTGATGCAGGCAGAATCGGCGCCGTTTGGTCCAGAAGAGTTACTATGGATTCGGCGCGACGAACAGTTGCTGGAGGCATTGCCGGTGGCCAGAGCATATTTGGCTGCCCACGATTTGCTGGAAACCCGCTCACAGGAGTCATTTGAGGCGCTCACCGGGATGTTGAATGATATACACCACGCCATGTCGGCCGATGAGCAGCAATCCTTGTATCAATGTGCTCTGAACCACTGTATACGGCGGATAAACCAGGGACAAGGGGAGGCCTACACAGATGTATTGGCTTTGTACAAGCGTTTGCTGGATCGTGGTTTGCTGATGCAACAGGGGGGCATGTTATCGCAATGGACTTATAAGAATATAGCTACAGCGGGGTTGCGCACGGGTGCATACGCCTGGACGGAGGAGTTTTTGCAGACTTACCGCGATCGACTTCCACCGGCCGAGCGGGATAATGCTTATGCTTTCAATGCGGCCAGTTTGTATTTTGAAAAACAGGACTATACCGCCATGTTGCAAACCCTGCAAAATGTTGAATTTAAAGACATTACCTACCATATAGGAGCCAAGGCCCTGCAACTGAAAGCCTATTATCTGCTGGAAGAGGAGGAGGCATTTGGTTCACTGCTGGCCAGTACGGAGCAATTACTGAGAAGGGATAAGACGCTTTCTGCTTTTGGAAAAGCCATCAACCTCAATTTCCTGCGCATGCTTCGGTTGTTGAGTAAATTCCGGCGCAACAGCCGGAATTACAGTCGGCAGAAAGCGGCTAAAGAACGTATTGAATTGTTGGATAAAATCCGCCAAACCCAGCCCCTGGCGAATAAAGATTGGCTGGAACGAGTTGTTTAGGGGGATTTAGGGTCATTGGGGTCATTTTTTAGGTCATTTTGGGGTCATTTGGTTACTTAAGCCCAGCGTGGGTTGTCAATCAAATGACTCCCTAAATGACCCCAAAATGACCCTATAAATGACCCCAAAATGACCCAAAATCCCCCCTAAACCCTCACCCGCCCCCGAAACCCTCTCGCCGCATAATAGGACGAAGCGCCGTTGTGGTACACAAACACATGCCCATAGCGATAATCGGCAAAAATGGCGCCGCCGTGTTTTCGGATAGCATCCGGCGTGTGTATCCAACTGGAGGTTTTGGTGTCAAAAGGCCCGAATTGCTGGAGCTCTCGGTACTGGGCTTCGGTAAGCAGTTCAACGCCCATAGCCCTGGCCACTTCCACAACATTGTCAACGGGTTTGAATTCCTTCCGGTCGTCCAAAGCTTGCTGGTCGTAGCAAAGACTCCGCCGTCCTTTGGGACTTTCTGCGGCACAGTCGTAAAACAAGTACTCACCTGTTTGTGGGTCCTGGCCCACTACATCGGGTTCTCCGCCGGTTTCTTCCATTTGCTGGAGCGTCCAGCATTTGCCGGGTTGCGATTCCAGCCGGGCTTGCACTTCAGCCCAGGAAATACCCTGGTGGCGTATCATGTTTTTGCTGAAACGCGCTTTCAGGATGTCCAGCAGCATTGAACTTCCGGTAGCAGAAAGAGAATTTTTCATGTTGAATATTTCTTTTAGCGTGTGCAAATATAGAAATAAAAACAAAAAGTTTTATTTTTAAAAAACTAAAAAGCTAACTTTGCCCTTTGAATGGCGCAAGCTCTGAGCTTGCCGAGGCTGTGTCATAAGTCGCATTTTTATTTTTACCGCAGAGGCAGAGAGCCGCATAGGTCTTGAAAATCAATCCTTTATACCTCTGCGCATCTCTGCCTCTGCGGTAAAAATTACTTTTGAGACACCCTCAACGCCTGATTAATACCGAAGACTCATCATGGCCAAGCAAAAAAGAGATACCGCACCGCCGCCTACCGTTTCCAAAAGCGGTGAGGATACCGTGATTACCCTTTCCGGGATGTACCAAAACTACTTCCTGGACTATGCCTCCTACGTTATTTTGGAACGCGCCGTGCCGGCCGTAGAAGACGGACTTAAACCGGTGCAACGGCGTATCCTGCACGCCATGTTTGAGCAGCACGACGGGCGCTACCACAAGGTAGCCAACCTGATCGGGCAAACCATGCAATATCACCCACACGGCGATGCCGCCATCGGCGATGCCATGGTAAACATGGGCCAAAAAGATCTGCTCATTGATTGTCAGGGAAACTGGGGAGATTACCGCACGGGCGACTCCGCTGCAGCGCCGCGTTATATTGAAGCGCGCCTCACCAAGTTTGCGCTGGATGTTGCTTTTAATCACGACACCACGGTATGGCAGCTCAGTTACGACGGCCGTAAACGCGAGCCGGTGAATCTGCCCATGAAATTCCCGTTGGTGCTGGCACATGGGGCCGAGGGTATTGCCGTGGGTCTGAGCACCAAAATAATGCCGCATAACTTTATTGAGATCATCAAAGCCAGCATTGCCAGCCTGAAAGGACGCAAATCTGATCTCGTGCCTGACTTCCCCACAGGCGGACTCATAGATGCCTCCAACTACAACGGGGGCGCCCGCGGGGGCAAGTTGCGCGTGCGTGCAAGGATCAAAGAACTGGATAAAAAGACCCTCCAGATCACGGAAATTCCCTTTGGCGTTACCACCGGCGATCTGATCGAAAGTATCCTGAAAGCCAACGACAAAGGCCAGATCAAGATCAAAAAAGTGATTGATAAGGTAGCAGCTGAGGTAGATATTGAAATTGAGCTGCAACCCGGTGTCAGCCCCGATGTAACCATTGATGCGCTCTACGCCTTCACAGATTGCGAGGTGAGTATCAGTCCAAACTGCTGCGTCATTGTAGACAACAAGCCACTGTTCACCGATGTGAACGAACTGCTGCGTATTTCTACTGAAAACACCAAAGACCTGCTGCGCCAGGAACTCGAAATCCTGAAAGCCGAACTGGAGGAAAAGCTCCATTTTGCCTCGCTGGAGAAGATCTTTATCCAAAACCGGATTTACCGGGATATTGAGGAGTGTGAAACCTGGGAGGCCGTGTTGGAAACCATTGATATTGGCCTCAAAAAGTATGTGATCACACCCTCGGATCCAGGATATGCCAAGGAAACCAAAAAGGTCAGGCTGCTTCGTGAAGTGACGGAGGAGGATATCGTACGCCTTACCGAAATCCGCATCAAGCGTATCTCCAAGTTCAACTCCTTCAAGGCGGATGAAGAAATTGCCAAGCTCAACGACGAACTGACCCAGACCAAGCACCATCTGGAGCATCTTACAGAGTATGCCATCGCATACTTTGAAAATCTGCTTTCCAAACATGGAAAAGGCAAGGAGCGCCGTACAGAAATCGCTGCATTTGATACTATTCAGGCATCAGCTGTTGTGGCCAATAATGCCAAATTGTATGTGAACCGCGCGGAAGGCTTCATCGGTATGGGACTGAAAAAAGATGAGCTGGTTCAAGACTGTTCCGATATTGACGATATCATCGTGTTCCGTCGCGACGGGGTGATGAAAATAGTGCGTATCGGGGAAAAGACCTTTGTGGGTAAAGACATTGTGCACGTGGCCGTTTGGAAGAAAAACGATGAGCGCACTACCTATAACATGGCCTATTCCGACGCCAAAACGGGTAAAACCTTTGTGAAACGGTTTAATGTAACGGCCATCACCCGGGATAAAGATTATCAGCTTGGCTCAGATGCCAAGGGCTCCAAAATGCTGTACCTCACCGTTAACCCCAATGGAGAAAGTGAGGTGGTACAGGTAACCCTAACCCCGGCCAGCACAGCCCGGATCAAGATTTTCGATTATGATTTCGCTGAACTGGCCATCAAGGGTCGTGATTCCCAGGGTAATGTGCTCACCAAATACCCGGTTAAGCAGATCAAGCAAAAAGAAGTAGGTAAGAGTACCATCGGCGCCCAGAAACTCTGGTTCGACGATATCACAGGAAGGCTTAACACCCAGGAGCGCGGAAACCTGCTCGGCGAGTTCGATACCGGCGACAGCCTGCTGGTGTTGTATAACGATGGCAGTTACGAAGTAACCGATTTGGATGTGCAGCAGCGTTTTGAGATGAAAGAGATCCTGCACCTCTGCAAACTTACACCAGATCTGGTTGTCAATGCCGTGCATTTTGACGGGCACAAGGGCTGGACGATGGTGAAGCGTTTCCGCATTGAGACCAACAAGCTCAAGGAGCGGTATTCCTACCTCACAGACCATGGCAAGTCGAAGATGCTTTTTACCTCTGTCAAGGAAAACCCACGCATCAAGTACACCTTAAAGATCAACGGCAAGCCTATGACCGGAGAGGTGGCTCTGGGCGATTTTATGGATGTAAAAGGCTGGAAAGCCGTGGGTAACCGCCTGAGCGACCAAATGCTTAGCAACGTCAAGGAAATAGAGCCCGGAGAGTCCAAAATTTTGAGTCGTAACGAACCACCACCTCCAGCCGCTACAGCACCGGCCCAGCAAGCCAGCCTGTTTGGTGAGGATCCTGCACCTGAGGAACCTGAAACAGTACAGCCGCCGGAATCGGGAGATAAGAAGACTTATAAGGCGGGGGATACGATTGAGTTTGATTAAGGTTGCCCTGGCCTTCAGGCCAGGGAGATTGAAAAATTGTGTCCCTGGGTATTTGATTTCAAAAAAAGCCTTATATTTATAAGTCAATACACAAGATTTATTCACAAGCTAAAACCCCCCAAAATGACCAAAGATGTCTTTCTCCAAAATTCTTGTCCATGCAGTATGGTCAACCAAATATCGAAAACCACTGCTCAACGCTTCCGCACGTCACCAGCTTTTTAATCAAATTCGTTTGTACGCAGCATCCAAAAATATCCATCTTCTTGAAGTTAACGGATACACAGACCACGTACATTGTCTTATTTCGCTTTCGGTTGATCAGAATATTGCTCAGGTTGTTCAGCTTCTTAAGGGCTACTCCTCCAATTGGGCTAATAAACATTTAGGATTGCCGGAAAAATTTGGCTGGCAAAACGAATATTTCGCCGTTTCTGTAAGTCAGTCTCATTTAGAAAGAGTCAGAAATTATATCAGGAAACAGGAATTGCATCATGCGGTCAAGGCATATGCGCAAGAGTATGAGGAGTTTATTGTCAGATATCATTTTAATCAATAGCCCCGCCCTTCAGGGCTGGGAACAATGAGATATCCCCCAATCCCTGGCCTGAAGGCCAGGGCAATTGGCCAGGGCAATTGAATATCCCTGGTCTTCAGGCCAGGGAAAATAAAAGCAATAGGAAAGCGTGTGTGTGCGTCAATTCCCAAATCCTCCGTTTCTTTGCCGACTTTTTCACGCAAAAACAACCCACAACCTTGAAAAAAGGATATTTGGCAGCACTCGTCGTTTTGGTAGTGCTCATCATAGACCAGGCTTCGAAGTTTTACATCAAAACAAATTTTGAGTACAACGAAGACCTGTTGATTTTTGGCCAGAATTGGGCGCGACTTCATTTCGTGGAAAATGAAGGCATGGCGTTCGGTATTACTTTCGGTTGGGAATACGGAAAATTATTGCTCAGTGTGTTCCGCATTCTGATGGTGGCCGGGTTGATCTGGTATACCCGACTGCTGCTGGCGGCCAATGCGCCCACCGGTTTTGTGATCAGCATCGGACTGATTACCGCTGGCGCGCTGGGCAATATCATCGATAGTGCCATTTATGCCATGATTTTCTCCGACTCCACGCACCATATTGCACAACTGGTGCCATGGGGGACCGGATATGGTATGACCAACGAAATGCCTATGGGCGGCTTTATGCACGGTAAAGTGGTGGATATGCTGTATTTCCCCATTAAATACATTGAAATGCCTGAGTGGCTGGGCGGGGATACCTGGCTGTTTTTCAGCCCGATTTTCAATGTGGCCGATGCCGCCATTACCACCGGGGTATTGAGCATTTTACTGTTCCAGCGCCGTTTTTTCAAAGATGGTTTTGTGGACGAAAAACCAGATCCTCAGGCCGCCATTTTAGCCGAACTTGACCGGATTGACGAAAAGGAAACGGAACAACCCGCTGAAGAAAATCAGGAGCAGCCATCGGCTATCGATGAAAATACCGATACTACGGAATCAGATAAACCTGCCCAATCTGAAGGACCACAGGAAAGACCATTGCTTTAGTGGTGAAACGCAAAGGCACAGAGGAAATAAAGTATGTAGAGAACCACAACCATGAGTCATCCTGAATTGTAGAAGGGATGGCTCATGTCGTTTTAAAGAAAAAGGTTTGACCTCTGCCGAGGTCAGTTACGGTTACTCCTAAACAAACGATGAGTCACCCCTCCCTCAAGTTAGGATGACTCATGTTTGTAGAAAACCACCTACATGGTTTTAAAGCTTCTCAGCCTCCAGCAAGGATACGAAAGTGCTGGTATCACCACTGTTGGGGGTAAACACCATTTCCGTTTCAGAAATCACCACCGGCCCAGTAACAGTACGAACGTCGCTGCCATTTACGGCTGTGATAGTAAGGATGTCTCCATTCCAGGAGTAACTCCCATTCAAGGTGGAATTAGTAACAGTTGGCGGGTTATTGGTGAGAATGGTGTTCGTCCAGTTAAACGCAAGCGTTTTGTCGGACCTGAACTCAATCTCAAGTTCTGTCTTGGATGTACTCGTTGGGATCAATACATCCGATCCGGCGATCACGGCCTTGGTAGCCTTCCATTTTCCAATGATGAGTTCCTGTGGAGTAACCTCCTTGTCTTCGTCTTTTTTGCAACCAATATTCAGGCCCAAAAAGACCATTACCGTGAACAAAAGGATTTGTTTCATAATGATAAAAAAGTTAAAATGAAGAGAAATGAGTGGAAAATAGATGAAGCATGGATTAAAAATTGGGTCATTGAGGAGTCATTATCGTCATTACACGAGCAATGTGAAATACCTGGCCTTGTCTTCCTGAGCGCAGCGAAGAATCAGAATCCCTACTAAGCTGGACTTTAGCCAAATGAAGAAGAAAGAACTCCTTGGAAGTAACTAATTTTGGAGTAACCACACTCTTAAAATTATGATTACTTTACCCAAGGAGTTCAGTCAACAAATATCGGTGTTTG
>JBIKUE010000234.1:0-3247 GCA_044347755.1 Saprospiraceae bacterium | reverse complement strand
CGTAGATGCAATGCGGTTTGAACTTGGAATGGAATTTTTCGAGCGCATGGGTAATGCGGGATACAAGACCAGCATCACTGCTGGATGGTCTGCGATCCCGTCTTTGACGCCCACGGCCAAACCCGCTATTGCTCCTTTGTCAAGTCTGGTTTCGCCCAAAAGTAACTGTAACGAATTCCGGCCACAGTTGCTAAACGGCAAAGACTTGCTTACAGCAACTTTCCGAAGTGCATTGGCTGATGCGGATTGTGTGTTTGTCAGCAGTGCAGCAGATATCCAGGTTGGAAGACGCCATTGGCAAGAGATCGGAGATATTGATACCAAAGGGCACACAGAGCAGGCCGGTATCGTCCGGCGCATTGAAGAACTATTCGAGCAGATACAGGAAACGATTACCACCGCTTTCGAAAAAGGTATCAAACAGATAAAGATTGTCACAGATCACGGCTGGCTCCTTTTGCCCGGAGGCTTGCCCAAGCAAGAATTGAACAGAGACCTGGCAGAAACACGCTGGGGGCGTTGTGCATTGATAAAAGAAGGCGCCAGTACCACCCTATTGCACCTCCCTTGGCGCTGGAATCCTGGTATATTCATAGCCTACGCTCCGGGTATTTCCTTTTTCAAAAAAAATGAGGAATACGCACATGGTGGTATTTCAATCCAGGAATGCCTGGTTCCGATGATAACCGTCCACAATAATTCTTCCGCAGCCAGCAGTATGGCGAAATTGAAAGAATTCAAATGGATCAACCTGACTTGCAAAATCGAAACGGACCATGCTCCTGATGGGTATTTAGTAGATATTCGCACCAAATACGATGCAGCAGATACATCCATCGTACTCTCAGAGCGCAAATCAATCCGGGACAACAAAGTAACTTTGATGGTGGACGATGATGCAATCGATAAATCCGCTACCATCGTTCTCATGAATGAGCAAGGCGTTATTTTGGATAAAAAACCTACCCTGGTGGGTGGATAAGGAAATAATATGAACCTAGACAAGACAGATCAGATAGCGGCCAAAGCCTTTGAGGGCTACATTGTTCGAAAGGATTTGCTGGAACAGTTCCGCAAGACCTATCCCGTGCCAACTTATGTGATCGAGTTCCTGCTGGGGCGTTATTGCGCCACTACGGACGAGCAGGAAATTCTGGAAGGTTTGGAAATCGTAAAGCGGCAGCTGCAAGACCGGACTGTTCGGCCAGGCGAGGAGGAGTATTTTAAATCGAAGGCTCGGGAGAAAGGCTCCATTAAGCTTATTGACATCATTACTGCTAAGCTCGATGCCAGGACAGACTCCTATGTCGCTACACTGCCCAGTTTGATGCTCAATACGGTTCGTATTTCGCCTGAAATGGTGAATGAAAACGACCGGATGCTTACCGGAGGTTTTTACGCGGAAATCGAATTAGAATATGATAGCGCCATTGCCCAGGAAAACAATGGCCGCCCCTTTGGCATCGCCAATATTCGCCCTATACAACTTTCACAACGCAACGTGCTGGAGATACTTTTCAAGGGCAGGCAGTATTTCACCCTGGATGAATGGAAGGAGTTTCTGATCCGAAGTGTAGGTATGGAGCCCTCAGAACTAAGTGAGAGAGCCAAAAATGCACTCTTTGTGCGTATGATTCCTTTTGTAGAGCGGAATTACAATGTAGTAGAGTTGGGTCCAAGAGGTACAGGAAAGTCTCACCTTTATCAGCAGATATCACCCTATTCCCACTTAGTATCCGGAGGCAAAACCACAGTTGCTAAAATGTTTGTAAACATGGGAAGTGGTGAGCGCGGATTGGTCTGCAAATACGATGTGGTTTGCTTTGATGAAATCTCCGGCGTTTCTTTTGACCAGAAAGATGGTGTAAACATCATGAAAGGTTACATGGAAAGTGGAGAATTCAGCCGAGGCAAAGAGCCTATACGTGCTGATGGTGGGGTCGTTATGGTAGGCAATTTTGATGTCGACGTGGAGCACCAGCAGCGTATCGGTCATTTGTTCGGTCCTTTACCAGCCGAAATGCGCGACGACACAGCATTCATGGATCGTCTGCACGCATTTATTCCGGGCTGGGATTTTCCGAAACTCAACAAATCTTACTTTACCAATCACTATGGCCTGGTGAGTGATTTTCTTGCGGAGTGCTGGACACGGCTCCGGGATATCAGCCGTATTTCCCAGGTATTGCCTCGAATCGACTATGGTGGTGCGCTCAGTGGTCGCGATACTACTGCAGTGAATAAAACGGTCAATGGACTTCTGAAACTTATGCAACCCAATCCCGAGGAACCGATCTCGGATGAACTTTTGGAATGGGCCATCAAAATTGCGTTGGAATATCGCCGGCGTGTAAAAGAACAACAGAAGCGCATCGGATCAGCAGAGTTTCGAAACACCCATTTCAGTTATCGAATTGGAACCGATGGCGTGGAAACCTTTGTGACCACACCAGAAATTCATAGTGAAAACACCATTGGGGAGGATCCACAGCCGCCCGGACAGGTTTGGACACTCAATATGGGAGGCCAGGATGATGCTGCTGGATTGTATAAGATCGAAGTAAATATAGGACCTGGCAGTGGTGTAAAGATCCTGAACAAACCTGCGCCGCCTGCTTTCCAGGAAAGTGTTCGGTTTGCAGAACAAAACCTGTACAGCAAAACCAAAGAATTGGTTGGAGATCGGGATCCACGATTACACGAATTTTCAATCCAACTTCGGGCATTCGATTCCTCCAAAAGCGGCAACGGACTCGGTATGGCCGTTTTAATGGCGTTTTGCAGCGCCATCCTGGAGCGCAGCATCAAAGGAGGCTTGGTCATCATAGGCCAAATCAACCTTGGTGGCTCCATAGATTTGGTTTACAATGCCGTGAACCTTGCGGAGCTTGCCGTTGAAAAGGGGGCGACTACCCTTTTGGTGCCTCTCAATGCCAGAAAACAGTTGAACGAGCTTTCTGATGAGATGATCACGAAGATCAATATTCAGTATTACACGGATTTGAAAGATTGTTTGGTGAAGGGGTTGATGGAGTGAAAATTTAGAGAGGCTTACCAGTTGTGTTCACATTGATTAAGGCGAAGCCTCTTCTTTGAGAAAACGGCATGTTTTTTGGATAGGCGGTTGTGTCTGCCATAAATTGGGTAGATTTTGCTTTGCAAAAATTTACTAAAGAAAACGACATGTCTACATCCTCCACTTCCCAAGCGACAGAATCAGATCAAGCCACACCGAAGGATATTAAAT
>JBIKUE010000037.1:0-40347 GCA_044347755.1 Saprospiraceae bacterium | reverse complement strand
AAATGTCAATGAGGTAGTCGATTTGATTCCCAGTCAATGGACAGCGAAAAAAATAGCAGTAGAAGAGGGAGCCTGAGACGGGGTTGCTCGGATGCTTACATTGAATTTTTCACTTTTTTAACACGTTTTACTATGTAATCCCTTGTGTTTTTACTTTGCCTCTGCTCAAGCTTATCGGCTTTTTCTCAATTGAATATATCTACAAATGACCCTACGAATTGGTCACAGTTTGTGAGAGTTTGTAGCCCGGTTCCGCTTAATCCTGCGCAATTGATGGGGCTTGGTTTCCCCACACCAGTTCAAATAGGGTGTGATTTGATAAACTCACCAACAGGAGACCTGAATTTCATGTTGCTTAATGAATGTTTCCAAGGAGATTTAACAACTTCCGTTTATAGATACGATTATCAAACTACCTCAGTTCCGTGTTTGGCAACCTACAGACTTACTGCGGATAATGCATTTCGGATTTATTTAAATAATACCAGTGCCAACACAAATAATTTACCTGGTGCTGAAGGAGTATGTGGAAATCAATATGCAGGAAATGATTGGACGGCAGTATTTGCTGGCGCTGCGAACTTCCCTGCTGGAGGAGCAGCTGGAGCGCAGACTGTTCATGTTGAAACGGTAAATGGGACTCAGCCGGGTGACGGGAATCATCCATTATGGCTTTCTGGTAAAATGTTGCTTTGGGAATTCGCCCATTTAAACTCCTCATTATCGACCAATTTTAATCACAACAATAATTTGTTAGTTGTGAATTATCCGTTTTCACCGCAAACAAATGGTGCTCTTTTCAATATCCGAATTGAGTATACTAATTCATTTCCCAATAACCAGAATTGGATTACAGACTATCAATTTACTGGTACAAATAAGCAATTCAAATTTCAACCATCTTCTCGAGCGATTCCAATGATCTGTGATGAAAACGGAGGAGCTGTAAGAATTGTGTTTACTGCAATGGCAGGCGCATGTCAAACAACTTCTACCTATTTATGGGCCTGTAACGGATTTAAAGGTGGAGGAACAACAGAAATTACACATAATAGCGATGACAGCAAAGTCATTGATTTTATTTTAACAGAAGAACAGATTGCTCAACTTCATGAGGAGCATGAAACAAAATTGGTATTGAGAGAAAACATGAGCATGCAATTGGATTCTATTGAAAAATCCGCCGCCGATTATCACGATCTTATGATTTTTCCTAATCCTTCTAAAGGACAGATCATGGTTCAATTTTCAAGGGGAAATGAGGATGCTGCACTATTCCAAATAATCAATCAATTAGGAGTAGTAGTTTTTGAGGGTAGTATCCAAGGGCGAGAGTTAATTAATCTGGATTTTCTGCCAAATGGCATTTACAAGTTGAAAGCGGTTGGTGACTTATCGCCAAGTATAAAATCAAAACAATTTATTCTTCAACGCTAACCTTGCATTGATTTAGATTCAGGAAAAGATAGCGGCAACTGGAATCCCAGTTGCCGCTATCTGTTTGAGTGTATTAGATCAAGAAAGCAATATTACTTCCCGCCACCTTGTTTTACAGCGCCACCGCGCTTTTTCTGTTGCTCAGGAGATTGGGTAGGACTTGCAGAACCGCTGCGCTCTTTTTGTTGTTCAACGCTGCCGGGTTGAACGGCACCACCACGAGTTTTTTGTGGATCTGTTGGAGCTTTAGTTCCCACCGGCAGTGGATCTACTTTAGGACCCTTGCTTCCGCCTTTTTTAGCGCCGCCTTTTGCTTGAGCCGGAGCAGCAGCCTGCTCAGTTTTCCAGGTTTCAAAGCGTGTAGTAGCTTCAGTTTGAATGCGTGCATCGCACTCAGCTGCTTTTTCAGAACGCAGTGTTTCCAACTTTGCCGTTACTGCAGCTGCGATTTCTTCTTTTTGTTGGGCAAGGGTTTTGCCATCAAAAGCCGTGAGGCCAATGAAACCGGCTACAGCAAGGGCACCGGCGAAGAACATTTTTTTATTCATTTTGTGGAATAATTTTCGGTGAGTGGTTTGAAATGAATGAGTCGGTCTTTCGGGCTTTATACTACTGAGCCGGAGGCGCAGCCTGGAATTCAGCTTTAAGACGGTCAAGTTCTGCAGTAACGCGGCCTTCGAACTCGGCATCGCACTTGGCAGACATTTCTTGCTCTACGGCAGCTTTACCGGCATCGAAACCTTTGGTGATTTCAGCCTGTACCTGCTCTTCTGTGAGCAATTTTTCGCCGCAAGAGGCCATGGAGATCATCAGGGCAGCGCCTGCGAGGATTCCTAAAACAGATTTTTTCATGTTTGAGAAAACTGATTTGAGTGGTTAAATAATGTTGTGCAAAGGTAGTGTTTATGAACGTTACGTGACTTTGTAAAAGACAGAAATTCCGTTCCGTAAAATTTACGCTACAAACGAAACTTTCGCCCTAACATTGTTTCCGAAAATTCTTTCTTATGACGCACGAGTACCCCATTTGTACACACATTGGGAGACAAAAAATTTTCTTAAAGTTTTTAACGGTATTTCTGCTCGCAGTAATGCCAGGACTTTTAGCTGCCCAAAATGATGATGAGTTGCTGGAAAACTTCTTCCGCGATAACGAAGGAGCTTCTGAATCTGATGCACAACTGTTTCTGGAAAGCCTGGAACAATTGCGCGATAAACCACTGAATCTCAATGCTGCGTCCAAGGAGGAACTCCTGGCTACTTATCTGTTGAATGAGATTCAGGTGGAAAATTTCATTGCCTACAGGAATCGGTTCGGATCTTTTTTGAGCGAACATGAGTTGCAGGCTGTGCCAGGCTGGGAGCTTTCAGATATCCGGCGCATTTTGCCCTTTGCCAAAATAAAGGCAGGATTAGACACCCGTAATACATCGCTGTTACGTGGATTCCGTAAAGGCGACAATGAACTTTTTTTGCGCTGGGCACATCCTGATCCGCCCAATTTCGATCCGGAAAAGGTAGAAGGCGGAAGCAATGCCTGGGCACTCAGGTACCGGCATACGTACGATAACCGGCTACGGTTTGGCTTTACAGCAGAAAGTGATGCCGGAGAGGCACTTTTTAAAGGAAGCAACAAACATGGATTTGATTTTTACAGCGCACATATTTTCGTTCAAAATTGGAACCGACATGTAAAAGCGCTGGCCATAGGAGATTACTCTGCCCGACTAGGTCAGGGCTTATTGTTGCAAACAGGATTTGCGCCAGGCAAATCAGCTGAAACCGTATCCGTAGCACGTGGAGGCCGTAAACTCAATGCCTATGCAGCCTTCGGCGAGGCGTTTTTCTTCAGGGGGGTAGCTACTACTATTGCCATTCATAAAAAGTTGGAAGTGACGGCATTGTATTCCAATCGCCGCAGGGATGCCAATGTGCTGGCTCCGGATACACTGGAAATGGAGTTTCAGGATCAGGTTTTTACTTCCCTTCAAACGTCAGGACTGCACCGCACTTCGGCAGAAATTGCTGATGAAAAACAGCTTCAAGAGCAGGTCGGCGGATTGTCGGCCTCCTGGTTGGGAAAACGAGGCGTCATTACAGCCAATGCCCTGCATATTCGATACAATAAACCCTGGGAGCCAACCTTTGCGCCGTACCGCCTATACACTTTTCGTGGGCAAAGCCTGACTGGTATGAGCCTGGATTATAATTATCGTTGGCGGAACCTTTTCTTTTTTGGAGAAACGGCAAGAAGTAATAATGGAGGGATAGCTGCTGTAAATGGCCTGCTCTTTTCTGCCGACCGACATGTTACGCTCACAGCGGTTCACCGCTCACTTGGCAAGGATTATCAATCCATATACGGCAACCCCTTTGCCGAGGTTTCCGGTGCAGCTAATGAGCAAGGGTTATATCTGGGTGCAGATATTCGTTGGGTTCGGCGGGTTCAAATCAATCTGTATGCGGATGTTTGGAAGCACCCATGGCTCAGATTTGGGGTGGATGCTCCCTCAAACGGAAAGGAGTTTCTGGCCCGTGTGTTGTGGACCAAAAGCAGAAATTTCTCCGTGTATGCACTTTGGCAATCGGAAACCAAACAAAGGAATGATGGTCTGGAAAAACCATTCGGACTCGTAGACGCAAACCGAAACCGACTAAGATTGCATGCTATTTACAAGATTATCAAACCGGTGGAGTTCAGGAGTAGAATGGAATGGACTACCTACACCATAGGCACACAATCTAAGTCATTAGGCTTTGTAGCATATCAGGAGGCCGTGGTTAAGCCACTTAGCAGTCCTTTTTCCGCTACCTTTCGGTATGCCATATTTGATACTGAGGATTATGATTCCCGGGTATATGCCTTTGAGAGTGATCTTTTTGCAGCAATTTCTATTCCGGCCCTTGCCGGACGAGGCACCCGATGGTATATGAACCTTCACTACAGGGTCAATAAATGGCTAAAGCTGGATGCCAGGTATGAAGAAACCAATACGCTTCAAGCGGTTACAGATTCCGGAACTATTGGAAAAGAAAGAATCTGGAAATTACAAGCAAGAATAAAAGTGTAATGTGGGAAATGAGCGGAATGTGGTTAATGTGGGATTCCGCCGTGCAATTACACCAGGCAGTCTAAAGCAACGCTACACATTAACCACATACCCTGCATTTCAATTAATCGCTTCCACCCCAACAATTTCAGGGATTTTGCTTTGAATGGCTTCCTGAATGCCAGCACGAAGGGTCATGCCCGACATGGAGCAGGACTGGCACATGCCCATCCAGCGGATTTTAACGTGCATATCCTCGGTCACCTCCACCAATTCAACGTCTCCGCCATCAATACGCAGGTGCGGGCGCACGGTGTCAAGGGCGGCTTCAATACGTTCGTTCAGGTTGTTTAATTCAGCTATAGCTGTCATTTGAATGATATTTGTGGCAAATGTAGCAAAACACAGCTATTTGCCGATGATTTGTCCAATTCCTTGTAAACAAACCTTATCACATAAAGTTGGAATTGGAATTAATCAGGAACAAACCTGTTTTTTTAAGTGGGATATGAACCACGGAGACACGGAGGGCACAAAGCGAATAAACTTAAAATATCCTTTGTGCTCTCTATGTCTTTGTGGTTTAAAAAATCAGGGTATAAAAAAACATGAGCTACCCCAAAATTGGGATAACTCATGTTCGAATATTTTCCTGTGAACTTTAGTTTTTACTACCGTCTGCAGGCTTTTTCTCGCGTTTTTCTACTCTTTCAATCACAATACTGGTAGGTCCGGCAGTGATTTTGAATTCTGTACGACGGTTGAGCTGGTGTTCTTCTTCTGTACACTCCACTCCGTTGGTACATTTATTCTGCAATTGTTTTTCGCCATAACCTTTAGCTACGATCCGGTCGGCAGCAATGCCCTTTGCTACGATCCATGCCACTGCACTATTGGCACGGCGTTGAGAAAGATCTTCGTTGTAAGCATCGTTACCGCGGGCATCCGTGTGGGAAGACAATTCGATCTTCATTTCCGGATATTTTTTCATCAGATCCACCACGCTCTGGAGATCAGGTTCTGCATCCGGGCGGATGTTGTCTTTATCGTAGTCGTAAAGGATGTTGTCCAGGCGGATAGGCTCGTTGATGCGAAGCGTATCATATTCAGGCTCCTTTTTCAACAGGCGTAGGGTTAGCTTTTTCTCTACCGTAGTTGTTTTCTTGATGCCATTGGTATTGAATGCAAGGGAATCAGGCTTGTAGCCTTCTGCATTCGCAATGATCAAATAAGAACGATCTGGTTGCAGGGTGAACGGGAATTCATTGGATGCCAAATTCGTTTTTTCATCCACAGGCATTGCCTTTTTTTCCGTTACATCTAGCATGGTTACCACTGCGCCTTTAAGTGGTGGATTTTCCTTTAAGTTTTCCTTTTTGAGGCGCACACGGAAGGTTTTAGCTACCAGTTCAACCTTAATGCGTTCAAGTTCCCATTGGTAAATATCATCGCAGCAGGTTTTGCTTTTGAGGTTGTTTGGCCCGGGCCGGTTGCTTTGAAGGAAACCGGTGAAACCATCTGTAGAACGGGTGTAGTGCAAATCATCCAGGCTGGTATTGATGCCCAGCGGCAGGTGTTTGGGCTCGCTCCAAACGGAACCATTCCATTGAGATTCAAATACATCGTATCCTCCGATATTCGGACGACCATTGGAACTGAAATACAACTTGCCGTCCTGGTAGAAGGGAGAAGCTTCATCACCATCGGTGTTTACAACTGCACCAAGGTTAACGGGCAAGCCAAATACGCCCTCAGACTTTTTGGTTGCGTAATAAATGTCAAATCCACCTTTGCCACCTGGCATATTAGCAACGAAAAAGAGCACTTTTTCGCCAAAAAGTTCCCCTTCGCAAGGGTGTTTGGCAATAAAATCGCCATTAACACCAGTGGCCTCATTGGCCCCTCCCCAACCGTCGGAACCTTTTTGGGAAACAAATATTTTGCTGGTACCAATATCCTGACCCTTTTCGGTCAGTTCCACACGGGTAAAATACATGGTTTTGCCATCAGCTGAAATGCTAACATTGCCCTGATGCCAACCTTCCCGGTTGATTTGGGTGCCTAGTGGTTCCGGCTCTCCGAATTCTGCGCCAGATTTGGAGGTGGTATACACCTTGGAATGCCAGTCGCCTTCTTTGCCATTCAAAACCACTACTTCTTTGGAACGAATAGAGGTGAAATAGAGTTCGCCGGAACTATAGGAAGGAGAAGCGTCGGTTTGAGGATTGTTGGCTGTTTTTCCGAGGTTGGCAATGATCAGATTTTCGGGCTGTTTCATTTTGCGGGCCAATTCACAGCCTGCAATTTCAACTTTAGCCTTTTTTTTCATGTTTTCATCAGCGCCATTTTCTATGTACTGGTTGAACATGTCGGTAGCTTCAGCATATTTGCCATTATATTTCATGCTGAGTGCCAGCCAGTATTTTAGCTCTGTGAATTCCAGTTTGCGGTCGCGGTTTACCAAACGTGCGAATCCTTTTTCCGCCTTTTCGTAATCGCGCAGATCGAAATTCAACTTGGCCACTTTGGCCTGAATTTGTTTGTCCTGTTTGTTTTCTGACAGGTATTTTTCATAGAGTTCTGCAGCAGCGTACGGGTTTCCGTCTGCTTCTGCCTCCTGAGCAGATTTCAGATTAGCTTCAGGGGTGGAGCGATTGAGCGGTTGAGCCTGAAGTCCAACCGTTAACAATGCGGCGCCTATGATGAGTGCAAAATATTTTTTCATTTTATGCCAGCGGCAAATAGCCGAATTAATTTGAATTTTTGTGAATATCAACGAATTAAGCCATCAAACTATTAGAATCGAGGGCACAAAACCTTGGTTTTGACTTTGGCGGGTTTATAGATTTTAACAATGTAGTTAGCCGCAATTTCAAAACCACCGCGATAGTTACTTACAGAGTTCAAATCACTCACATTCACGTCATATGCCAACCCTACGCGCAGCGTTTTATAACGTGCGCCGAGCATTGGATACACGGCATCACCACCGGTAAGACGGTAGCCCAGACCAAAGTTCAGGTCAATGTCTTTTTCTTTGTTGAATACATAAGATCCCAACGCCTGCAAGCTGATTTCATCTGCACCGCTCATGGTTTGGTACATGAAAGACGGTCCTACGCTTAGTTTGTCATTGATCTTAATGTTGAACAAGCCGGTTACTACAGAACGTCGGGCAATCTCATCAGAGCTGGTAGAAGAACCAGTATTGGTACCGCCACCACTGCCACCGCTGGTTACCAAACCATACTGGCCTCTGCCAATGTGGTACATAGCGTATCCGATGCTCATGTCCATCCGTTTGTTCAGTTTGGCGCGCAGGGTTATACCACCATCAATATCACTCCAGTCAGATTTAGCTTCTGTAGCATTCAGGAAATCAACCTGTGCACCGGAGTTATATCCACCGGTTGGGGTAGGGTTGAGGAATCCTTCTTCAAACTGAAGTGCATCCGGATCAAGGCGGCGTCCTGCCTGTCCATATTGAGCACCAATAGTCAGGTAGGCATTGCCTTTTTTATCCAGTGCGAGGTGATAAGAAGCTCCCAGCTTGGCTGCCGTATGGGTCAAACCACCCGCGCCGGCTTTATCGGAGAAAAATACCAGTCCGACACCCACCCAGTCGCGTTTGCGAAATCCTGTGATGATAGGCGCGTCCACCCAGAGAGAGGGTGTTTTGAATTGGCCTTTGTTGCCGATCACACTAGCCCATTGACCGCGGTAAATTCCACCAATCCGAACGGTACCCTCAAATGCCCCGATGTTGGCGGGGTTGAGCGTCATAGGCGACATGTTATACTGTGAAAAGTGGATGTCCTGAGCATTCAGGGTGTTGAGGCTCCAAAAGGCCGCAAGAAGGAATAGTAGTTTTCTGACGTGCATAATGTTGGATATTGGACTGATTGACATTGGATTTTAGACAGTATGAGCTCAAAAATGGTGTTTTCTATCGCATTGACACCGCAAGATACGATGTAAATTAAAGCCGGCTTAGGCTGCATGCAATGTTTTCCGGCGAAATGTAGAGCAATTTACAGATTCCCGTATCAAGCAAGGTAAGCCTTTTTCTGAAAAAAATGGTTTTTAGCTTGTATGTGGCATTTCATTGAGTGAATGAATGAGAGAAAGCGTTTGTGTGACTATGGAAGCAGGCTTTTTAAAATGGAATCAATATTTTGCTCTTGCATGCAACGGAAGTGCCCTTTGGGGCATTTCTCGTGTCCGATTTTGGAACAGGGGCGACAATTAAGCCCTGACACTTCTAAGGACGTATTCTGATCCAAACCGGTTGGGTAGAATGGGTACATGCCGAATTCAGGCACGGTGCTGCCCCAAAGCGAAGTGATGGGTTTGCGTAATGCTGCTGCGATATGCATAAGCCCGGTATCATGGGTAATAACCCGTTGTGCCTGTTGGGCTACAAGTGCAGACTGGTGGAGGCTTAATTGCCCACACAGATTATATATATTAGGGCCGGCCGCTTCTGCAATACGCTGGCCTTCCAATTCTTCTGTTTTACCTCCAAGCAGCACCAGAGGTTGACCAATAGCCTTACACAGCTCCAGTATCTTGGCTTCGGGCAGTCTTTTAGTGGCATGAGTGGCGCCAATGGCAAACGCAATAAATGGAGTTTTCGGTAAGCATTCGTCGGGCAGAGTAGTGTCTGAAGGAATAAAATAGTCCAGGCCTTCACCATCGTCCTGTACACCAAGATGTGCTACTGTGGCCAGGTAACGCGCTACAATATGTTGTTTGGGGAGCATGTTCCAGCTTGTATTCACCAAAAGCCACTTTTCCCAATTTAGTTTTTTAAAAGCCCGGGAAGGCCTGCCAAGGACCCATTTTAACCGAAAAGTGCGCAAATTGTGGTGTAAATCTACTACCAGATCGTAGGCTTCTGACTTTAATTGGGACACAAGGCCGGTATCCAATTCTTTTTCGAAGGTATATACCTGATCACAATAAGGATTGGCTGTCAGCATGCCGGCAAATGGCTTTTTGGTGAGGAAATGAATTTCCGCACCAAGTTGTTTTTTCAGACAACGAATAACCGGGGTGGTCAGGACAATATCCCCAATGGAGGAAAAACGGAGTACCAGGATCTTCAAAACAAGTACCAGAGGATAATGCTAAAAAAGCCAGCGGCATGAGCTGCAGTTGGCTTTTTCATGTTGAAAAGTTGGGTGTTGAAAGGGCAGAAGGCTGCGCTTACAGACGACCTAGTGCACCGGCAAGTGCAGTGAACTGGAATGGCCATGCTACCCAGATCCATTCAGGGGACCAAATCAGCAAAGCGATCATCCCAATGGTGCTCACGATGAACATAATCCAGTCGCGGCCGGGTTTATCTACGTATTCTTCGTTCTTTTTCATGTTGTGCAATTCTTGATTTGATGGGCAAAAGTAAAAACGTTTTGGAAAACCATAGCCATATTCCAACAATTTGGATCAGGTTCAAATTTGGTTTTCTCACTTTCTACCAATTCCGTTCCTTTGCAGGTATGATTCAAGTATTTGTAACCGGCGGCACTTTCGATAAAGAATACAATTACCTCACTGGCGAATTGTATTTCAAGGACACCCATCTTCCTGAAATGTTCCATTTGGGGCGTTGTGGGGTGGATATAGATATTCGCACCCTTATGATGGTAGATTCGTTGGAAATGCGCGACGAAGACCGCGCATTGATCATCCACAGTTGTAACAGGAATCCATCTAACAGGATTTTGATCACCCACGGAACTGACCGCATGGTGGAAACGGCCCGCCACCTGGCCGAAGCGGATATCAAAGACAAAACCATTGTGCTCACCGGGGCTATGGTGCCGTATGCTTTCGGTACCTCTTCAGATGGTTTTTTTAACCTTGGAAGTGCACTGGCTTTCGCTCAGGTGCTGCCACCCGGCGTATACGTTGTCATGAACGGGAGGTTTTTTAACTGGGATCGGGTTCGGAAGAACCGTCAAACCGGTATGTTTGAAGAAATTATGGATGATCAAACTCAGGTTGCCATTTAGTACTTGTTCAAAAAGTCTAATTGTCCTTGAAATAGCACCACATAGATAACGGCACTGATCAAGGGGGCAATAATGCTGAGTATCATGACATAAAAATACTTTTTGGGTACTTTGGAGCGCTCCATTGTTTCCGAAATCAGGGCAATTATCAGCACTGCTGATACGATAGCGCCAATAATGAGCGTTAACAAAGTGGCTATGTAATCACTCAGGAGCCATAAGCCCAGCCAAACAACCAGTTCCAAAAGAAAAATTTCGAATAAAGTAAGGCGAAGCATATTCGCTTAGAAGGATTTAAGTATGAAAAAAAGCTATTTTTTGTTTTTTCTGCTGCTTTGTGGCAGTACCAGTGTAATGGCTCAAAATCCGGAAGTAGAATCAGCTCCACCCAGTTCCGAGGCAGAATTTGAACGCCAGTATCAGGAAAACATCCGCAAAGAAGTTTTAAATGGCGTTTATATCCCAAAAAATTTGGAAGATGCCATGACGGAATTAGACAAACGGGTTAGTACGGAGGCAAGGTTGAAATTCAAATCTATTCCGGAAGACAGTGTTTGCGTGCTGATGCACCACCGACTTGGACAATGGATGATTCACAATTGGGGATTCTATGGAGGATCCAGGCTCTCGCATTATTTGCGAAGTGCCGGTGTAACTTTTCCGGACGATATGGCTGATTTTCTGATCCTTGCCTATCATCGCAGGCAAAATGGCAAGCCTGTTGGCATCAAGGAACTTGCCACAGAATTTAAAGAAAAACGCAAAAAAGCTTACGAAGAGGAAAAGAAAAAGGGGAAAGTAATCCATGAAGAGGTGCGAAAAAGAAACTAAACGTAACACCACCGACTTAAAACAGATGAGCCACCCTGCAATGTTGCAGAGTGGCTCATTCCATAATACTGAGTGTGTAGTTTGTTCACAGCGGAATGGTACCGCCCATACTATTGCGTAGACCGGAAATATCGGTCAAAGATTTTTTGGTGTCTTTTCCCCCTTCAACCTTGCTCAAATCTGTTTTGTTCAAAACATTGAGTTCAGATTCTAATTCTTCCAGGGAAAAGCTTTTCTTTTCTGAACCGTTTTGTGGACGATCTTCTTTCTTTTTGAAAGCTGAAAACATGAGATAGTGAAGCTTGTAGGAATAAATAAGGTGAAATTCAGGCCAAAGGTAATTATTTTTTTCAAATAAACAAAATAGTGGAGCAAAATTTAAGATAACGGTCGGCAATCCGGCATTTTTTTGTAATTCTTTTTAAGAAGTGGTAGTTGAACATCTGGCTAATCAGTAGTATTTCTTCATCTGGCGTTAAAGAATAGAAAAAAATTGTTTAACTTTTTTCCAAAAACATTTAACAAGATCAACTGTTTAAAGACATTTGTGGGGAACAAGCAATCACATATGGCCATTTACTCCATAAGAGACTTGGAGAAATTAACGGGTATAAAGGCCCACACGATCCGTATCTGGGAACAGCGGTATGGTCTGATTACACCTGCACGAACCGATACTAACATTCGCTATTATACCGATGAAAACCTTCGCCATCTGTTCAACATTGCTTTATTGAACAGAAACGGGATCAAAATAAGTAAGTTGGCGAAGATGTCTCCGGAAGAAATTACAGCTAAAGGAGCCGCCATTGCACAAAATAATCCCAATCCAAATTCTCAGATCGACGCGCTCACCTTGGGCATGATTGATCTAAACGAAGGCGCCTTTGAACAGGTGTTCGTTGAATATGTGCACCTCAACGGGTTCGAGCGATGTATGCTTGAGTTGATTTATCCATTTTTAGATAAACTTCGACTACTATGGCTCACCAATAGCATCAGTCCTTCGCACGAAAAATTTGTAGGCCAAATTATACGCAGGAAACTCATGTGTGCAGTGGATCAGAGCACACCCCGGCAAGACACCCCTGTTTTTTTATTGTTTTCTCCTGAAGGTGAGAGCCAGGAACTCACGTTACTTTTTCTTCAATATTTGTTGCGTTCCCGTGGTATGAGGGTAACTTATTTGGGCGCTAATGTTACCGTTAGCGACCTTAAAGATGCTTGTCAAACGCTTCGGCCATCCTATATATTCACCATTTTGCAGGAGCCGCTTCTGCGTCAACCCATTCAATCTTATGTGGATCAGGTGTCTAAAGCTGTTTCTGACTGTGAGATCCTGCTTACCGGACAACAATTTTTTGTCGGACCGGTCAATCTTCCTTCCAATGCCCGGGTACTAAACGGGCTCCCCGGAACACTTCAGTTCCTCGATGGCATTAAAGTCAAGTGGTAAACCCCTACTTTTGTGCCACTTATTCAATCATGCAATCAATGATCGCCAAAACGCTTGCAGGCCTTGAGCCTGTCTTAGCTGAAGAATTGCGTCTTATGGGCGCTAAATCAATCCAACTACTCAAACGAGCTGTGGCCTTTGATGGCGACATGGATTTAATGTACCGGGCAAACTACGAACTCCGAACAGCCCTCAGGATACTGGTTCCATTACGGTCTTTCTCCGCCTATAACGAACGAAGCTATTACGAAGCGATCCGGGAAATAAACTGGACTCAGCTAATGGGGGTAAACGATTCGCTGGCCATAGATGCCGTAACACAAGGCGAAGTGTTCAGGCATTCACATTATCTTGGCCTGCTTACTAAAGATGGCATTGTAGACCAGTTCCGTGACCGATATAACCGACGTCCAAATGTCAATACCGTGTCGCCAACCCTGCGGATCAATGTCCATGTTCAAGGTACTCATGTAGATATTTCGCTGGATTCCAGCGGCGATTCCCTGCACAAAAGAAATTACCGCAGGGATACCGTAGAGGCGCCACTCAATGAGGTGCTCGCAGCCGGGATGATCCTTCTTTCCGGATGGAATGGCAAAGGCCCTTTTGTGGATCCAATGTGTGGGTCTGGTACCCTTCCGATTGAAGCCGCCATGATTGCCACACAAACCCCAACGCAGTTCAGGAGAGAATCTTTTGGTTTTTTTAAATGGCTGGATTTTGATGCCAAACGATGGAAGGCCGCAAAAGAAGCTGCAGATGCCCGTGTTCAGCCTTTTGAATTTCCTATTTTAGCATCCGATAAAGAATCCAGGGCAAGAAATGCCACCGCACTTAATCTAATGTCGGCCGGACTGGAAAAGTGGGTTAGGGTAGAAAAAATGCCTTTTGATAAACTGGAGGCCCCTGAAACCCCGGGAACGCTTATCATGAATCCGCCTTATGATGAACGACTCAAGGTAGAGGATACCATCGCGTTTTACAAGGGGATTGGAGATTTGCTCAAAAAACGCTGGCCCGGCTGGAATGCCTGGATCATTTCTTCCAACAGGGATGCCATGAAGCATATTGGCTTGAGACCCTCCCAAAGAATAACCCTTTTCAATGGGGCGCTGGAGTGTAGCTATCAGAAGTTTGAAATGTTCTGAATATGAAACCACGTATCCAAACACTTGGCTTACTCCTGTCAGTTTCAGCCATATTGCTGGGCTTTGGCGCCTGGTATTATCTGGAGCGGATGACCCATTTGGATATGGCGTTTCAAACTTTTTTAATCCTGAAAAGCGGGCATTTGGAAATCCAAAGCGGGCGGTTTGGTGCAGCAGTTACCCAGATTTGGGCATGGACAGCACAATGGATGGGATTTCCTTTAAAAGGGGTATTGTTGGCGTATTCTTTCGGACACGTGGTGTGGCCGGTACTGTTGGCTTCTCTTGCATGGGTGTGGGGACAATGGCGTTGGTCGATGGTTATTTTGCTGAGTGCCACATTGCTCACTACCCATACTTTTTTCTGGTTGTCTGAAATGCCGCAGGGTTTGGTGTTCCTGTGTGCTGTATATGCCTGGATGCATTATAAGGGCGGTTTTAACCGGTTTAAGTGGTGGGAATGGGGCCTTTGGTTAGCAGCACTTTGGACAGCATTCTATTTTCATCCGATGGTGCTCTATGCCAATCTTTTTATTGGACTGTTCTTTTTACTGGAGCCGGGAAGAAATCGCGATTGGAAAATAATGCATGTGGCCGCGATGGGTATTTTTATAGGTTTAGCGGTGCTTAAATACAAGGTGTTAAAGCTTGACTGGTATGATGCGGCAGCGATTAAAAGGCAGGACGCTTTTGGTCAGCTATGGCCAAATTGGCTGGATATTGATAGTAATCACAGGTTTTTGGAATGGAGTATTCAGGATTATTGGCTGGTTTGGCTGGTAATTTTTGGTGGTATTATTTGGGCGATCCGCCAACACCGCTACTCTCAAGCAGCATTAATGTCCCTTTGGCCATTGGGTTTCGTATTACTGGTGAATGTGCCATTCCACGATTCCATTGGCAAGCAGTTTTATATGGAGAATCTGTACCTGCCTATAGCAGTGTACGCTGCGGTTCCATTGATGTTTCTAGTCTTCAAGCAACCCAAAGAAAGCCTGAGTAACCAGGCATTTTGGGTGCTCCTGGTGTTGTTTGGGCTCAGTTTTGGGCGTATCACACAGGCCGGTAACGAGTGGAATCTCCGGCTACGGTGGGAAAGGCAGTTGTTGCAAACTACTGATTCCAGGCCTATGAAAAAACTCATCATCCCGGAATCCCAGGTTCCAATGGATTTACTGAAAATGTCGTGGGCAAGTCCCTATGAATTTTTACTGCTTTCTACCCTGGAGCACCCTGATAGTGCCCGATGTATGATTATTACTGATCAGCCGTCCAGGTTTGATTCCTTGATGTCGCGCCCTGCATTATTTCTGGGCACTTTCAAAAATTACCCATTCGAATCCCTTCCAAGTCAATATTTTGAGTTGAAAGACACCAGTGGGTATGTCAAATATGAAAGTCAGTAAAAGAAGAGGCTGCCTTTTGGAAAGCGCTGCGAAGTGGCCATATGAAAAAAGAGAGGCGCAGAGAAATAATCCTCTGCGCCTCTGCTGAAAAAGTTACTTCTTTGAACCAGTAGCCACTCTAATTAGTTAATGCTTAGGTCATATGGCATTCTGAACAGTATCCCATTATTCTGACGAATCCCTTTTACGGTTTTGTACAATGGGTAAAAATCTCCAAGCTCCTGCTTGAGGGCCCAGGCGCGTACATTTTCGTCCCGTTCGTTTTTCTTGGTCAGTTGTTCTATAAATTGTTCCAACCCTGATTTGGTTTGGGGATACTCGGTGGTACGGTATTTTTCCAGGTTGGCTAACTTGGCCGCTGCAGAGAGCGCACGATCCAGCCCGCCCAGTTCATCAACCAGCCCAATTTCTTTGGCTTTGGCTGCTGCCCAAACCCGACCCTGTGCAATTTCATGTATCTGCTCAGGGCTGCGTTTGCGTCCTTCAGATACCTTTTTGAGGAAGTCCTGATAGATCCAGTCTACCCTGCTTTGCATCATCTGACTTTCCTCTGGTGAGAAATCATACACAGCGCTTCCAAACGCTGAGAATTTTTGGGTACGCACGGTATCAAAGGTAATGCCAAGCTTGTTGCGCATGGTTTTATCCAAAATCGGGATCATACCAAATACACCTATGGATCCGGTAATAGTGGTGGGTTCTGCAAAAATACTATCGGCATGGCAGGCTATGTAGTAACCCCCTGAGGCTGCCACATCGCCCATGCTTACCACCACAGGTTTGCCCGCCTTCTTACACAAATCCAGTTCGCGCAAAATGTTTTCGCTGGCCAGAGAACTACCGCCTGGCGAGTTAATACGCAAAACAATGGCTTTAATATGTGGGTCTTTTCTGATTTTGCGCAAAATTTTGACGTATTTTCCGTCAAGAATGGTGCCCGGATCTCCCATGTTTCCATCATAAATTTCTCCCTCCGCGTATACCACTGCAATCTTGTCCTTGATAGAGAAATTGGTTTTTTTACCTCTGGCTTTAAAGTAGTCTTCTACACCTACCCGATTGAGTTTATCCTTTTCTTCCAGCCCTATTTTTCGCTTGATGATAGCAAACACCTCATCTTCATAGGCGAACCGGTCAACAAGACGTGACTGCACCGCTTTTTCTGCATTAAAGCCATCAAACCGTTCAGCAATCTGACGTAGCTCCGATTCTGGAATGTTCCGGCTTTTGGCAATATCCTGAATGAAAATGTTGTATAGTGGGTTCAGGTATTCACGGATTTGCAACCTGTTCTCATCGCTCATCCGGTCTGAGCGGAAAGATTCCGTGGCACTTTTATACTTGCCACAGTAAAAAATTCTCATTTGAACATCCAGCTTGTCCAGTAAACCCTTGAAGTATGTAATCGTACTGGAATAGCCTCTGAAATCTACAACGCCCTGAGGACTCATCCAAACGCTGTCTGCCACAGAGGCCAGGTAGTAGGCTCCTTGTGTGTAATAATGAGCGTAAGACACCACAAACTTGCCGGACGACTTAAAATCAAGCAGCGCATTGCGCAGCGTGGCAGAAGTGGCTTTGCCCAGCATAACAATGGAAGCGTTAAGGTAAATTCCTTTAATATCAGGATCTTCTTTCGCTTGCTTAATGGCTGCAACCATGTCGGAAAGGCCTAAAACATCTTCCTGATCCAGGTCAAATGGATCCATAGGAACGTTATTGGTTTTTTCAGGGACTGGCATTTTAAAATCAAGCTCCAGGACCGAATTTCTGTTGATTTTTACGGCATGTTGTTCATTGGTGGATTCCGCCATGCCTACGATCCAACTGATTCCAATCACGAACAAAAGACCCAGTGCCAGCGCAGTGCCAAGACAAGAGGCAAAAAGAAATTTGATAAACTGATTCATGCTGTAGCGTTTAATTGGTTTGGTTGATGGGAAATGCTTTTTGCATGCCTGACACACAAAAAACTTGTTTTTGTTTCATAGCCTCTTTTCCGGTTACAAAGACACAGTGACTGACCCTAAAGTTCTTTTATATTAGATAAATGTTACGCTATTGGGGAGCAGTGGAACTTCCACATGGATGAATGGAATTAATCAATTCGAAATACGCACTCTTTTCAGCGATAAAAGATTGATGGCATTGGCGGAAAGTCCTTGTATGTTTTTTCTGGCGAACAAGGCTGTTTCATCATAAAAAAGGAAAATAACGGGGGCTTCATCAATCAGTATACGGTCCATTTGATGGTATAGCGAGTATCTGGTTTCTTCATCAGTTTCACGAAGACAGGCTTCATACAACTCATCAAACCGCTCATTGGAGAAATGCGTGTAATTGGGCGGTGTGGGATTTTTACTGTAAAAGCAGGTCAGGAAACTTTCCGCATCAGGATAGTCGGCAATCCAGGATGCTCTGAAAAAAGGCGCCTGACCATTGCGCATACGTTCACGAACCAGCGCAGTTTCCAATAATTCTATGCCAACTTTTACTCCCAGGTCTTCCCATTGGCGGGTGATGTATGTACAAATGTCCAGATATTCGTTATTGCTAGTCAGGGTAATGGGCGGCATATTTTTTCCTCCCGGGTAACCAGCTTCTGCCAGCAATGCAGCTGCTTTTTCTGGTTGGTAATTGTACCCTTTCACCTTAACATCTGAAAAGGAAGGTAGACCTTTGGGAACAAATCCGGCAGTGGCAGGTTTTCCCACCTGGTTGCGTAGTGTACGAAGCATTTGCCCCCTGTCAATTCCATAGTTCAAAGCCTGACGGATTTTCCTTTGCTGTAATGGACTTAAAACCTTCCCCATGCTATCCTGTCCGTTCATTCGTATCCCTAAATATTCTGTGTTGAGGTAAGGATTTTTGATAAATTGGAAACGCGAAGTCAACTCAGGTCTAAGGCTGCCTTCAGGGGTTAATAACTCCTGAACATAAGAGCTTTCCAGGCCAAAAAAATAATCGAATTTTCCTTTTTGAAACTCCAGAAATGCCGTTTTTCTGTCGGTAATCAGGGAGATGCGTACAGCATCCAAATAAGGTAGGGATATGCCGTTGGAGTCCTTTTCAAAATAACGGTCGTTTTTTAACATCACCAAAGCCTGATTTTCTGCCCAAACTTTGAACCGGAAAGGCCCTGTACCAACCGGATGCCGTCGAAACTCACGCCCCCAATAGGCACAAACCTCTTTTGGTACAATACTGGCGTATTGCATGGTCAAAATTTGAAGCATCGGTTGAAAAGGCTTCGACAATTTCAAAACAAAAACGGAATCGTTTTCGGCCAAAAAGGCAGAGTCTGGAGCAATCCGCCCCTTAAAAATCCAGGATCCAGGTTTAGGCCATGTTTCGTCAAGAAGCCGCTGGAAACTGTACACCACATCGGAGGCTATCACTTGCCGGCCCTTACCATTTGGTGTAAAACGAGGGTCATCATGAAAAAAAACATCGGTTCTTAAGTAGAACCGATAGGTTAAGCCATCTTCAGAAATGGTCCAATGCCTGGCAATACAGG
This sequence comes from Saprospiraceae bacterium, assembly GCA_044347755.1. Classification (GTDB taxonomy): domain Bacteria; phylum Bacteroidota; class Bacteroidia; order Chitinophagales; family Saprospiraceae; genus M3007. The sequence continues at coordinate 21,485 of JBIKUE010000037.1, read as the reverse complement.
GCTGTACCAATAGTTGTTGGTCTAATTGAACCAGGCCGTTAAACATACAATCAACAGCCCAGATATTGTTCTGGGTACGCGCAAATGCCGGATCAAGTGAGGTTATCGGATTGTGCTGATTATATCGGAATGCCTTTCGTGTTTCGTTTCCGCTGGTCGATTCATGACAATGCAGACCAAGCATCAGCCATATAAAAATCAAAAATGCAAGGCAGAATCGATGCATGGGCGGTATGTTATTCATTTTTACGACCTTTGATGATGATGTCTATGCAATCGTTCATATCAGATATGAATAAGCCATTTCCTATAGAACAAATTCATGACTGGGCCATTCAATTTGAAGAAAATGAGCGTTCCATTCAATGGATAATTCGTGGACTCATGCCAACCGCCTGGGTGTTGTGGCGCCATCATTTGGTTTTAGACCGTAAAGATTTTCCAGCTGCAACATTGGATCAAAATCGATTACAAATACGGCTTCAACAAATTCTGGAAGACACTCCTGCGATTGTACCTGCGCTTGCTGCATTTTCGGGAGCAAAGATTCAAACCGTTAAGTTTTTAATAAATCCGGTTGTTAAGGTGTTGATTTCAAATATGTTGGAAAGTTTTCAAGGTAAAAAAACTACAGATTACCTGGCAATATTGGAACAGAACACTGCCGAATGGTATCCATTTATTCCAGCACAGGTTCGGGCATCAGTGCCTGAACTTTTCGTTCTCCCGGTAGCTTCAATCCGTAAAAATTCCCATAGTGCCTTAATTTCATGGTTTTATGGCTTTCTGTGGCTGATAGGTTTAATGATGGTGTTTTATTGGGCGAGTAAATAAAAAGATTGTATTCTATTCACTTACCACTACTGCAACCGTTTTTTTGATTCGTTTTACGGTTCCATCAGGAGCAAAAATTTCCAGGTAAAGTACATGGATTCCTGGTCGGGTTTTGCGACCACCGTCCGTATCTCCGTCCCAGCGAATGGAGCCGGAGGTTCCTATCAGGTTTTGGCGCACCAGTGTTTTAACCAGATTCCCATCTGAATCAAATACTTTCATACTTCCGGCATATCCATCCTCCGGGAGATGATATATGATTTCTAAAAAGTCTTCCTGATTATCTCCATCCGGGGAGAGCCTTGCAAGCGGCAAAGTGATTAATTCATCCTGGCTATTTAGAGCAGGTAATGCTTGTGAATTTGGAAGGGTAGGGGTGCCATACGCTCCTGTAATCAAAGAAGAAGCAGAACTCCAGTTGGAAGGATCCTGAGTTGGCCCTGCCACACGGATTCTTTCTATGGCCACTCCTTCCTGCTCGCTGGTACTCAGGAGTGCATTATGCAAACCACGATAATAAAAAAAGGAATCTACTACCACCGTTTGTCCACCGCCTGCCCAATATACCTTAATGCTGTCAGCACGATCGTCCAATGAGGGCAGAGAGCTCATAAGGACATTTTTTTGAACAATATTGGCATAGTTTTCCCGGATATAAGTAGCATCGTTACTGAACACATGATATTGGCCAGGTAAAAACAGGCGTTCCTGAGTGATCTGAACCACGCTTGTGGTGCTATCAGAATTGCTGGCCAGGAAGAATTCCGACCAGTCGAAGATCTTGTTGCTTTTATTATAACATTCCACATATCGTGCTCCTCCAGTTGCCGGATTGAACAGTATTTCATTGATAATGATATCATGAGGAGCTGGTTTTTCAGCTAAACCAAAGAACAGCGAGTCTACCCAAAGAAAGGTTTTTCCACTACAATCACTTACCGTGTTGTCGATAGTGAGGAGGTAAAGCGTGGATGGTTGGAGATTTCCGGCCAGTTCCAGCCGTACGGTTGTACGGTCGTCTGGTAGCAGCATAGCTGATGCGATGGCCAACGGTGGATCAAGTTGATAGGCGGCTGCATCGGTGGCGCTTACCCGATCCATACCTTCTGAATACTGTACCAGAATGGAATTGTTTGATTCCGGGAAAACCTTAAATACCCTGGGCTGGATGGTATCCGGATTGCTGGCATTGGATGCATTAACCGTGCCTGGTGTTCCACCAATAGTAGCCGGACTGGATTGCCAGTTTTCAGCACCCAAGCAGGGGAGTCCAATGTTTATTCGCTCCAGAGAGAATCCGCCGTCATCCTTCCCCGGATCTGTATGCCAAAAGACGGAGTAAGCTACCTTATCTATTACCTCTCCTGTAGGGGTGCTTAAGGTTAGCACATCATCATCGTTATTCAATATGCTGGTACTTACGCTGATGCCAAGCACCGTACCATTTGCTGCTGTCTGAAGACTACTTTGATTGGATTGGGCTGTTAAGGTTAGGTATTCACCTGGCTGGAACAAATAAGAAGGCAGCGGTACCGGGTTACTCGAAGCATCTGCAAACCGGAGTGAAGACAGATCAATTATTTTGTTGGAGCGATTGTAAATCTCCAGCCATTCCACTTCCGGCAATCCAGCACCGGGACTTGGATCGGCCATGATTTCAGTGATCAGAATATTGAATTCCGTGGCACTTTCCACTTTTACGTAGGAAAAGGACTGGTTCTGCTGGCTACTTAGATTTCCAGCGAGGTCTTTTATTTTTGTTGATTGGAGTATGTAAGTACCTGTATTAAGCGAGTTGTTCAATGTCAGCAATACCGTTTTTTGGTCGCCCAACAACGTTGCGGAAGAAGGCGTACCGATCCCGTTGTTGACCGTATAGTTCAATATATTTTCAGCAGAAGCTACTTCAATGGCTTCATTGAAAACGGCAGAGATTTGGGTAGCTTGAGTGGCAGTTGCCTGGGTGAGCACAGGCGGGATGACGTCAGGTACATCCGGACGGATATTGACGTTGTCCAAATAGAACTTCGTGACATTGCTGATGGTGTAAAGGCATTGCCAGCCAAAATATTGGTTGGGGCCGCCTGCCCAGGTGCTTTCTGCAACGGTAAATTGTGTTTGCAACGGCATGCCAATACTACCAGCATCAATGGTCCAAATACCTGCTTTGGTTCTCTTGATGTAGAAATGCAGGTTGGGCGCAATGGCCGCCAATCCTGGTACTCCACTTGCCAGAAGGGTTTTAACTCCGCTGTCTGTACGGAAAAAACGTATAGCATCAGCACTTCCGGTTTCTCCCAATTCCAAAAAATAACCATTTGCCAGACTGAGGTCAGGTTGGTCGGACTGTAAATAAACACGAACCTGATTTTGAGTGGAAGGATCAAATGCTAACCGAAGATCAAACTCCCAGATGGTGCTGTCTGGCAGGTTTCCGGCCACAAAAAGTGTGGATTGGCCTGCTGCGGTAGCATTAAGTTGTAGTTCACCGGCAAGGCTAACCTTGAATTGATTTACATCACCAACCCAGACCGGGTTTTGATCAAAATTACCATCAGAAAAGTTATCGGTAATTTGACTGAAAATGGTCAGTGGTAACAGCCCTGTGAAAAACAAGGTTGGAAGAAGCTGGAAGATTTTCATGTGATTCAACTGACGTAAATTTGTGCGTAAACTTAGGTGGAATGACTCATTTGAACTGTAAAATTTTCCTCTTGTATGCATTGTTTGTAGTAGGATGCCAAACGGAAAATACAGATAACCGGTTGATTGTCAGGAAAGAAAAAACAGTCATTAGGCAGTTGCCTGATGAAAAAAGTGAGGTGTTATGCTCCCTGGAGAAGGGGGATCAACTGGAGGATTTGGGTGAAACAGGAAAGGTGGAATCTGTTTTCAAGATAGGCAATGACATTTTTCAATCACCCTGGCTAAAGGTAAAAACCTCTTCTGACATAACCGGTTGGGTATTAGCCTGGGCGCTAAAACCAATTCGGAATGATGACGAATGGCTGCTAAGGAAGAGAGTTGACACTTATTGGGGTAAAAACCTCAGAACAGAAAGAGATTCCTGGAAAAAAGGGTTTTTGAGCATAAACACCCAGGAAGAATGGTTTAAGGTTTGGAGGGATGGTATGCATTTGCGTGATACTTTGTTACATTTACTTCATAAACAGCCCGAAATCAGTGGCTCCCTAAATTACCAATGGATATCGGAATTACTTCCGGGCTTTGTATATCAGGAAACGGTTATGCCAGGACGGCCATGCCTTTTTGCGGACTATCGAATTTGGCATCAAAAAGCGTTATCAACGGAAGGCCATCAGGACAATGCGCTGGCAGGTTTGTTGCTTTCGCTATTCCCGCTAGACAGTATTGAATCAAATTTTCCTTATTGGGTTTTTCAATTAGACGATCAGCATTATGCCAGTCAACTGGGTTTGGGCCGGCATTCAACTATTCTTAGGAGCCTGGATTCTTTATCTCTAAGCGCTCCAATGGCAGGAAAGGAATGTAAAGCGATAAAAATGAAATTGTTTGAGGATATAATGGACCAAAAAAGTCAATATTGGCAACCCGCCACTAAAATCCGGGAAGAGCTTGCCAACCTGCTTGCTAACCCACCCGCATGCCTTACCCGGGAAGATATTGATGCGCTAAACATTCGCTTACGCATGTTTGACAACCCGGCCCAACACGGAATTCAGGTGAATTTGAGAAGTGGACTTTAGCGTGTGTCTGTATTTTTAGGCTCACATAAAGTTGGTTCATCACTTAGGAGCATTGAACCCCAAAAAGAAAGCCCCCGGAACTGATTCCGGAGGCTTAACCTTTGTTATCCTACTAATGCGGTTATCATTTCTCCAATTTAAGAAGACGAGCTTCCAGCGACTGGAATTGAGCTTTTAAGGCTTCATTCTCCTTCTTTAGTGTTTCAATTTCCACTTGTTGTTCCTGGATTGCTTTAATGGCCAATACAGTTATGCCATTGTAATTTACATTCAGGTATTCTTTGTTTGATTCCCGATCGGTGAATTTGCCTACGAGTTCCGGGAATACCGTTTGAAGATCTTGAGCCATGAATCCAATAGAATGCTGAGCACCTGGCTTTTCAGCAATATAGCGATATTGCATGGGTTGCAAGGCCATTAATTTGCTCAGTACGCCTGAAGACAAGATGGATACATCCGTTTTCAGCCGGCGATCTGATATTGCCAGATACTGACCATTTGGAAGGAAGGTGCCAACTGGCAAACCTCCACCAAACGCATTATTGTAAAGTTCAAGATTTCCGTTCAGGGCACTCGCTGAAAACTCCCATCCGTTACCGTTGTTGTTGTTTTGCAAGGCAATCCCCCCCGCCTTTTGAAGCACACGCAGTGCAGCAGCACCGAGGTTTGGCTCTCCAATACCCACATGTCCGGTTGTTCCATTTGCAACGATGGCGTTAATACCATTCGGTTGGATATGAATGTTGGTGGCATCGGTGGTAGTCATGTGAAAGGACTGGTTGGTCATTCGGATGAATCCAGGGGCAGCCGCACCCGCAAAAGCGATACTTGGCGTATTCCCTTGTAAACGAACACTCTCCCCATTTCCGAACACGTGCAAACGTGCTGTGGGTAAATTGATGCCAATACCAACATTGCCTACATTGGAGTTAAAGATATGATCTCCATTGTTGGTCCAGTCATCTCCGGCAGTATTCAGCAGTGGACCGAGGTCAACGTTATTCCCTCCGCTGATTTCCAAAACAGAGCCGGTAAGGGAAAGAGATTGTATCTCATTGGTAGCATCCAGATCGCCTGTGTTGTTAACAACAGTTCCAGTGATGTTGATTCCTACTCCTCCAGAATAAGTAGGTGCAGCAGGAAGATTCACACTATTGCCGTTGGAGATACTCAGTACGTTGCCTGCAATAGAGAGGTTTTGAAGTTCGTTGGTTGCATTTGCGTCAGCATCGCCGGTGTTAGAAATGGTGTTGCCGGTTATGTCAATACCTGCTCCGGCATTGTAAGTAGTACCGGTGGGTAATGTTACACTATTACCGTTGGAAATACTAAGTGTGGTTCCTGCTATAGTCAGGTTTTGTAACTCGTTCGTGGGATTGGCATCTGCATCTCCTGTATTGGAGATCACTGTTCCGGTAATATCAATGCCAGCTCCGGCTGAATACGTTGGGGGGGCAGGCAGGTTTACTGTGTTGCCGCTTGAAATGGTCAACTGGTTGCCTGCGATGGACAAGGTTTGCAATTCGTTGGTGGTACTTAGGTCACCGGAATTGTTGATCACAAAATTAGGTGCTGTGCCTGTTATGTCAATTCCAATACCTTCATTGTATACATCGCCCGCGCCTCCGGAATTATCAGGGCCGGGTGTCCATGCAGCACCATTCCATTTTAATACTTCACCGGCAGCAGCGCCCTGAGGAGCCAGGTCTAGTCCATTTCCTGCCGTACCATTGCCAATAAGGCGTGCGGTTACCACGGTAGTCTGTGTGCCCCAGTTATCGGCGGCTGCCTGGTTGGCCGGAATCCAGTTGGCGCCATTCCATTGCAGCACCTGGCCATTGGTTGCGCCTTGTTGAGCAAGTTTAATGGGGGTGGCATTCGTCCCGTTTCCACTCAATTCACTGCCTGCAGTTTGAACCGTTTGGCTGCCCCAATTATCTCCCGCCGGGAGGTTCGCTGGAGCCCAATTTGCGCCGTTCCATTGCATCACCTGGCCGTTAACAGCGCCATTTTGTGCCAGATCCAATGGGCTTCCGGCCGTTCCATTACCACTCAGTCTGTTACTGACTGCAGCCGTTTGAGCTCCCCAATTATCGCCAGCTGCGGGGGTAGCCGGTGCCCATGCCGTGCCATTCCAACGCAGTATCTGGCCATTTACAGCCCCTTGTTGAGCAATATTGAGCGGATTGGCAGCTGTGCCATTTCCGACAAGAGCCGTTCCAACCTGTATGGTGCCAGGGGCCCATGTAGCGCCAGTCCAGCGCATTACCTGGCCATCAACAGCGCCTTGTTGAGCAATGCCCAGAGGGCTGCCTGCTGTGCCATTTCCACTCAAGGTGTTATTGGATACAACCGTCTGACCGCCCCAATTGTCTCCCAGTGGAGCCAAATTAGCGGGCGCCCAGGCGCCATTATTGAATTGTAGCACCTGACCGTTAAAGGCACCCATATTATTTAATTTGGCAGCAGTTACCGCTCCGTTTATGAGGTTCGCTGTACCTATCGCATTGGCTGCCATATCCTGGTTTACAACTGCTCCAGGCCTGATTTGAATGCTGTTGTATGGACCGGTTACATCACCATTGAACTGAGTAAGGTCGGTGAGGTCGTCTGCAGGGTTTATATCACCATCATTGTTCACCACGAACGTATTATTGGATGGGGTTACACTGATGCCAATACCTCCCAACACATTAAAATTGCCGGTATTATCTGCTGCAGGTGCCCAAGTTGTGCCATTCCATTTCAACACCTGGCCGTTGGCAGCATTCATGTCATCAATCTTGTTGCCAGTTACAGCCTGATCTGCTACATCTGCAGTGCTGATGGTGCCATCTGCGATTTTGGCAGATGTTACGGCATCATTAGCGATTTTAGGCGTGAGAACGGCGCCATCTGCCAGCTTGATGGCGGTAACGGCATTTGCGCCCAGTTCTGCTGAACCAACAGAACCATCCAGTATTTCGGTACTTCCCACAGCATCATTGGCAATTTCTGCTGAAGTCACCGCATCTGCTTTTATTTGTAAATTATTGAAAGGGCCGGTTACATCACCATTGGACTGGGAACCGGTTGTTAGATCGTCGTTAGGGTTGGTATCGCCGGTATTGGTAACGGTGAAATTCGGTGCGGCGCCTGTAATACTGATACCGGCGCCATTGTTGAGGTTGATATTTCCAGATTCGTCTGCTGCCGGCGCCCAGGCCGTGCCGTTCCATTTCAGGACCTGACCTGTGTTAGCGCCCATGTCAGACAATTTGGGGGCGGTTACAGCGCCATTAGCAAGTTCAATGGCTGTTACAACGTTTGCTTTCAGCTGAAGGTTGTTGTAAACACCGCTCACATCACCGTCGTGGGGCGTATTGGTTAGTACATCGTCGGTTTCGTTAAGGTCGCCGGTGTTGTTGATGGTGAAGTTGTTGAAACCATTGGTAACTACATTAATACCATTGCCACTATTCAAACCTACTGCACCTGGTTGTACAATTACTTTTTCAATGTTCGTAATACGGCCTTGCGCGTCTACGGTGATCACCGGAATTTCAGTAGCACTTCCGTGGATGCCAGCTTGCACTCCGGTATTGGTAAGACTGATGGTGCCGTTGGTGGTAATTGGGCCACCTTGAAGTCCAACGCCGGTATTCACCTGCGTAACAGTGCCACCACCAGTTCCTGTGCCCTGAATGTCATCAGCAGGCGCCCATGCCGTGCCATTCCATTTCAATACCTGGCCATTTTGCGCACCTTGTTGAGCCAAGCCTATTGGATTGTTGGCCAGGCCGTTACCGGATAATCCGTTATTGGTAAATGCCGTTTGGCTGCCCCAGTTGTCACCACTTCCACCTCCGCCGCCGTTCTGGGCATAAAGGGCAAATGGTACGCTTAACAATTCAGAAGTGCCTATTTCATCAAATACATTGGGTGATGTTTCCAATAGGACCGTAAGATACTTTGAGCCGGCAGCCCAGTTTATAGCCGCAAAAGTGTTGATCTGAGGCTGGCCACGGCCAACCACCAGATTCGCCAGACCAAAATCGTTGGTGGCGCTTATATGTTTTTCCTGATAATCTACAGATCCGGTTGGACTGCCGTTACGGATGGCGAATAAAAGCGTAACTGTTTGGTTGGAAATTGGATCTCCCGTTTGATTGTTCCGTACAATACATTGATAATTAATGCCTTGAGGAACATTGTTTTGGGCAGATGCGGTGATGATGCTTGCAAATAACACCAACGCCAAAAGTAAAAAACGCTGAATCATGATTGTGTAATCGTTGTTGGAATGAACGGTAAAAGGGATGAAAAGCGGGGTGGGCATGAGCATTAGCCCTTGCCCTTTGCGGAAAGAAAAGCTGCAATTCAGATACGGACTACCCGGAGGGTAGAGGATGCTTTACTTAGCGGATCTTGTAAAAACAGAAAATATACGCCTGGCTGCCAGCTGGAAGCATCAATTAAGGATCCAGCAGGATTTGACAGGATCTGTTGATCAGAAATAAGGCTGCCAAGCATATTAAAAACGGTTGCATGAAGCACTCCGTTTTTGCCGGAATCATACCGGATGGTCATGTATCCTTCTGTTGGGTTTGGAAAGAGTGAGAGTCCCCAATCAGAGAGATCCTGAGCGCTTACAAAAGATTTGCCGCAAGGATCAGGCTGGTGGAATCCCTGGGTAAGTAAAAAGCCGGCGTTACTTATTGTCGGAACAAAGGTTTCGCCGATCGTCCAGGCAAAATAGCGGTTTCCCTGAAAGCCAACACCACCACCAGTGGCTACAACTTCCATACAAACATCAAATTGCTGTGCTCGTAAAAGGGAAAAAGAAAAGATGAAAAGAAAAAGTGTAATGTGTAATCGGGTCATGGACTGAGCTTTGAAAGATTAAAAAATCCCATGCTGCAAAAAAAACACGGGTAGAATGAGCTAAAGATATAAATATTAGCAAAAATCTGGCCAAAAACTGCGCCTAAGTGTCGGATTTTTGTCATTCAGGTAGATTGTTTGGCCTTGAAAGAACTTTGGCTCCTTCATCCAGATCCGTACCTTTCGCCCATAATTTGAATCTTATGGTAATTCGTTTCAGACTTTTTCTTTTCCTGTTTTTATGTCAGGCATGGCCGCTTTTTGCGCAGAACACCGCAATGACCTCTGTCCTGGATTTTGAACAAAAGCGGTTTGATGCGATGACCCGTGCGGATACTGTAGCTTTATCACCCATGCTGGGAAATGATCTTGTTTACATACATTCAAACGCGCTGAAAGAGAACAAACAGGAACACTTAAGCGCAATCGCATCCAGAAACCTGGTTTATAAAACCATGAACAGAGAACAGGCAGCCGTACGGATTTTTGGAAAAACAGCTGTCATTAATGGAATAGTTTCTGTTCAGGGAGTTATAAAAGGCAACGATTTTACAGTTCGGCTGTTATATACGGCGATCTATCGCAAAAAAGGCCGGTCGTGGTGTTTAGTTAATTGGCAAAGTACCAAAATACCTTAGGGGAGCCTGAAAACCATCGGCGATCTGACTACTTTTGCGGCGCATTTACGAAGTCACTTATGGAATATATTGGCGAACAACTTCTCCCTGGACAATTAGGTCACTTTTTGGCAGTTTTATCCTTTGTTGCAGCTCTAATGGCTACAGTTGCCTATTTTATGGCAACCCAACGGAAAGAAACAAATGATTTTGCCGGATGGCGAAGCCTGGGCAGGTTTTCTTTTTTGCTTCATGGATTAACAACCTTTGGGGTGATTGGCATTTTATTCTGGATTCTGACCGGAAAAATGTACGAGTATCAGTATGCCTGGGCCAATATTTCGGATGATCTACCGGTCCAATATGTGTTTTCTGCATTTTGGAAGGAGCAACAGGGGAGTTTTTTACTCTGGAGTTTCTGGCACATCATCTTAGGCATAATCCTGATGTTCAAAGCTGGTCGATGGGAAACCTCTGTATTGACGGTTATCTGTCTGGCGGAAGCTTTTATTGGTTCCATGATTCTGGGTATTTATTTCGGAGAATTCAGGTTTGGCGCCAGTCCGTTCGATTTGCTGCGTGACACTATGGATGCCCCAATATTTTCACAAGCGGACTATCTAACCAAAATAAAGGGGAATGGACTTAATCCTTTACTTCAGAATTACTGGATGACCATTCACCCGCCTACTTTGTTTCTCGGATTTGCCAGTACGATTATTCCTTTTTCTTTTGCTATTGCCGGATTATGGCAACGAGAACATCAGGCATGGCTCAAACCGGCACTAAAATGGTCGCTTTTTTCCGGGGCCATTTTAGGTTTAGGAATTCTGATGGGTGGAGCATGGGCTTATGAAGCGCTGTCCTTCGCAGGTTATTGGGCCTGGGATCCTGTTGAAAATACTTCATTGGTACCCTGGTTAACCATTGTTGCCGGTATTCACACTAACTTGATTGCCAAACATACGGGCTACTCCATCCGCAGTACTTATGGCTTTTATTTGCTCACCTTTATCTTGATTTTATATTCTACCTATCTTACCAGAAGTGGTGTGTTGGGGGATACTTCTGTTCACTCCTTTACCGAAATGGGGTTGGGGGTTCAATTGATTCTTTTTATTGGAGTGTTCGCATTGCTTGGTCTTTGGTTTTGGATGTCGCGATACAATGATGTGCCGGAAATCAAGTCGGAAGAACAGGCAAACAGCCGGGAGTTTTGGATGTTTATTGGCTCACTGGTGTTGTTGTTTTCAGCAATTTTGATGACAGGCGCAACGTCATTACCGGTGGTCAACAAGTTGTTCGGAACAGATTATGCGCTGAAGGATCCTGTAGCGCACCACAACAGGTACCAACTCTGGATTGCGGTATTCATGGGATTGCTCACCGGCGTTGCTCAATGGATGCGTTATAATGAACGAAACTGGGCAACATTCGGTCGGAAATTTGGTGTCCATATAGGCGTTGCGGTACTGGTTGCCGGATTACTTACTTTTTTAAACACCTTTTGGATTGATGTCAGCGCGTGGCAATTGTTTGCGTTTCTTTTTGCCGGAATGTTTGCCATCTCGGCAAATCTCGATTATGTAATCACTATACTGAAGGGTAATATCAAACTTGCAGCCTCTGCCATATCACACACCGGTTTTGGAATATTGTTATTGGGTATCTTGAGCACCGGATTAGGCAAAGACTGGATATCTGTCAACACTTTTGCCATGGAAGGGCTGATTGAAGGTGCAGATGAGGAAGCGCTTCGCAGAAGTGTGATTCTGATGAAAGATGCACCCATGCCTATGCGAGGGTTTAATGCTACCTACACTCTCGATACCGTAGAGCGACAAACCAGAACGTTTAGCGTTGACTTTGAACGCCGGGGTGATGACGGGAACCCAACGGGTGAAAGGTTTACCCTTTACCCTAATGTAATGTACGATCGCCAGTTCAGTAAAGTAGTTGCCAATAACCCCTCAACCCAGCATTATTGGAACTACGACGTGTTTACACTGGTATCTTCTTTGCCAAAGGGGGAACTGGACCCGGAATTTGCCAAACGCCAGGACGACAGTTTAAAGTATGAAAAATACGAAGCAAGAATTGGCGATACCATTTTCACTAAAAAACATTACCTCGTGGTGGAGGGCGTTACCAAAGCACCAAAACATCCGGAATATCAGCCTGAACGCGGAGACCTGGCTGTAGGATTGCAAATGCGTGCCTATTCCTTGGATCAACCTAAATTCTATCAGGCTAATCCAATGCTTTATTTGCGTCCGGCGAAAGGTGGTTTTTCGCTTCAATCAGATATCGGTCCACTCCAAATGAAAGTCAGGTTGACCGAGGCCTCAATGGATCATATTTTTAAAACTGAAGAATCCTTAAATTATGAAAAATTTGGGGTGAAAGAAGGTGAATCCATTGATTTTAACGGATATAAAATTCTATTTGCAGAGGTTCAAAAGGATATAAAGCATCCATCCTATGCAGCAGAGCCCGGGGATATTGCGGTAGCGGCTGGCCTGGAAATCACCACACCCGAAGGGAAAAAAGCCTCAGCTGCGCCTGTTTATTTGATCAGAGAAAATCAACCTTTCAGTTTGAAGGATGAATTGCCGGCCCTAGGGCTTCATTTTCGTTTTGAAAACATTGATCCTAAGAATGGCATATTAACCATCGGTGTGGCACAAACGCCGGCAGACCAAGCGGGTATTCCTTTGGAGATTGCAGAAGATGCAGCAAGGTCAGACTACATTGTACTGGAAGCCATTATTTTCCCGGGTATAAACCTGGTTTGGCTTGGAAGCCTGATGATGTTGCTTGGATTAGCAGTAGGGCTTTGGCGTAGATTTTTAATGGATTAAAAGTGTAGACTAGTGGTTTTTGCCCTCCGGCGCTGTTAAACTTTTGCAAACCGATTCTTACAAGATTCAGGATCGTACTACTTTTGCACCTGAAACGAGCAGTGGACAGTTTTGGGGAATTACAGGATCAATAACTGATTCCTGATCGCACCAAGCTTTCATTCATCGATTTTTACCATCCTATTCAATCACATTCTACATCAAAAGCATGGAAAGGAACAAACAAGTACAGATCGGTCTGCTCGCCTTGCTGGCTATTCTGTTGATTGCCAACCTCGCAGGTGGCGGTTTTAAAAACTGGTTCGGCAAAAGCGAAGCCGAAAAAATTCAGGAATCAGCGGCTGCTTTTGGCGGCAGTTCTCAGCAGTCTGGTAATATTCCAGGAACCAATGTGAATGCTGTTGCAGCACCAGAGGGGCCAGCAACCAGCATTCAGTACATGGAGCCTGTCTTCGATTTTGGTTCAGTAGATGAAGGCGAAATCGTTAAACACGCCTACAAATTCAAAAATACTGGTTCAGAACCATTGGTAATCAGCAATTGTAAAGGCTCCTGCGGCTGCACGGTTCCAACCTGGCCAAAAGAACCTATCCCACCAGGCGGTGAGGGTGAGATTAAGGTTGAATTCAACTCTAAAGGCAAGCCTGGACCACAAAGCAAGCGGGTAACAGTTACCGCCAATACTATGCCGACAGAAACTTTCATCGAAATTAAAGGTGAAGTTCGTGGTAAAGAACAACCTGCTGTAAAAGGTCAATAAATCGATCCTTTGACTCAAGAGGGTGTTTCAGAAGTGATTTTTACCGCAGAGGCGGAGAGACGCAGAGGTTTTGACAATCAAGTTATTATACCTCTGCGTCTCTCCGCCTCTGCGGTAAAAACAACTGCTGACACCCTCTTTTTTTATTTCCATGACAAAGATTCCTATGCCCCTCAGATGGGCAGACTTTGATGCCAATTTCCATCTGCGGCATTCCGTTTACTATGATTTTGCCGCTACAGCCCGATTGGAATTTATGGGTAATGGAGGGTTAAGTTACGAATCCATGAAAGAACACGGATTCGGTCCGATCCTCTTCCGGGAAGAGTGCTTGTTCAAACGTGAAGTACGACCAGGAGATCAGATTTTCATCAATCTGCTGGTAACCAAACTAAGAAGGGATTCTTCGAGGTTTTCTTTCCGGCATGAAATCACCAAAGAAGACGGTACCCTCTGTGCTATTTTGAACATTGATGGCGCCTGGATGGATACCCGCTTGCGAAAGCTTACCGTGCCGCCTGCGTTCGTGGTAGCTATGTTCCAACATCTTCCCAAGGCGGAAGATTTTCAATGGGAGGAAACAAAGTTGACGTAGAGATTATTCAGTGCCCCATTCAATTACGTTCACTCCAGGATCAGCCAGCCAACGAGCGGTTTGTAAATTCCGGAGGTAGATTTTTCCAATCCAATACCGTGAATGTGCCGCGCTATAGCGCTCTTCTATATGGATAAAATCTGTCTCATCAACCTGACCTTCATATTGATGGCGTACATAAACCCATAATGCTGTTTCTGAGGTGTCGAAGAACGTGCCGTTTTGGCTGAATTTGCGATATTCATATTTGTACTGATATCGCAGTGCAGAGATGTCTGATAAAACGGCGCATCCGGTGGCTTTATCTCCGGCGCCTTTTCCGGCAAAGGTTTGATGCTCTGAGAAGGCACTTTCCAGGGTCACCGCATTGTATTCGTTCCTGACATAGGCGTAACGGTGGGTTTGTGGCACAAACCGAGGCATACAATAGCCAGCTACTTTGTCTTTTTCCCGATAACAACGTGCTATCAGCTTGATTACCTGCCCTCTGCTTTGGGCAAATTTGATGTCAAAATCGTTGATTCGCCCGATTCCGAAATTCAATACTTTTTCAGGGGAAACAAAAACGCCAAATGCATGAAGCAATAAGATGCATAATTTGAACTTTGGATCAAAAGCATCTATATCCAGACTTGGGTCACTTTCCGCAAATCCGTGAGCCTGCGCAAATGCCAATGCTTCCGGAAATCCAATGTTTTCCTCAAATATTTTGCTAAGAATCACATTTGTTGTGCCATTCATGATGCCTTCTACCGAGGTCAAAAGATCATTGTCGTAATATTCTTCGAGATTTCGTATAATGGGAATACTGGCACAACAAGCTCCTTCATATAAAAAGGGAGCGCCTGTTTTTTGCTGCAAACGATATAATTCCGGCAATCGATGAGCAATCATCTTTTTATTAGCGGAAACCACAGCCTTGCCACGTTGTAAAGCACCGGAAACAATGTCAAATGCGGCATCCGCATCATCAATCAACTCCACCACAACATCAACCTCCGGATCGTCCAGGATTTCCAATGGATTTGTAGTGAAAAAATGAGCAGGTACTGGTCGGGGTTTATTTGGGTGCTTGATGCAAATTCGCTGAATATCAGCCCTGATACCTTTGGTTTCATGTAATACTTTCCATAAACCTTGTCCAACACAACCAAAGCCAAATAGTCCTATCTTCATGGGTGAATATGTGAGTGTGTGAATGTTAAATGGTAATTGGTGACTGCGAGACGGCAAATTGATCCAGGCTTTGGATAATATCTGCACATAGATCCTGAGCGGCTTCAATTCCGCAAGAGAGTCTTATGAGAGAATCTTTCACGCCTGCCTGAATTCGTTTTTCTCTTGGAATACTTTTGTGCGTCATCGTTGCCGGATGAGCAGCCAGACTTTTTACCCCTCCCAGGCTTTCCGCCAGTTTAAATATTTTAGTTTTTGCTAAAAAATCTCTTGCAGCCTTTTCCGTATCCTCTTTAAGCGTAAACGACACTATTCCTCCGAATCCGGACTGTTGCCTGGCTGCCACCAGGTGGCCGGAATGTGTTGGTAGTCCGGGATAAAAGACTTGCTCAACCTTGTGGTGATCCAACAGTGTTTCCGCTACCAAAGAGGCATTTCTGCATTGAGCTTCCATTCTTAACGGAAGGGTTTCAATGCCTCTGATGGTAAGCCAGCTGTCCCAGGGGCCCAAAATATTACCACAGGCATTCTGTAAAAACTTCAATTGTACCCCCAGTTCTTCATCATTGGTAGCTAGAAGACCACCAATAACATCTGAATGTCCGGCCAGATACTTCGTTGCGGAATGAATCACAATATCTGCTCCCAATTGTAAGGGCTTTTGTAATGCCGGACTGGCAAAAGTGTTATCCACAACTACCAGAGCTCCTGAAGCATGAGCATACCTGGAAATAGTCTTAATGTCAGCAATTTTGAGCGTTGGGTTGGTTGGCGTTTCCAGCCAAATCAACCTGGTTTTTGGACTTAAGGCCTGTAATACATGCTCTGGAATGCTGGCATCTACATAATTCACCTTAATCCCAAATTTTGCATAAACGTGGGTAAACAAACGAAATGATCCTCCGTAAATGTCATCGACAGCAATAATCTCATCGCCGCTTTTCAGGAGTTTCAGTACACAATCTATAGCTGCCAGCCCTGAGGCAAAGGCCAGGCCTTTGGTGCCGTTTTCCAGTGCAGCTATCAGATTTTCCAGTACTTGCCGGGTTGGGTTGTTTGATCTGGCGTAGTCATAACCTTTATGTATCCCTGGAGCGTCCTGTACAAAAGTTGCTGTTTGGTAGATAGGTGTAGAGATTGACCCTGTGAGCGGATCAATGGGTAGTTGTTGAATGATTTTAGTGATTTCCTGCATTTTTCAGCGTTTTAAATGGTGAGCCATTAAAACCTACCGAAAAAGCGAACGCCGGGTGTTGTGAACTGCTTGCTGAGGAGATCTGGCCAAGGCCTAAATAAAAATCCCCTCCGGCAAGCCGGAAGGGACTATTTCTTGCGCATAGAAACAGGCTTGGCCTTCCGACTTATCTATTCTGATCTAATGATCAGAACGGAATTGGCACCTTAATCGCATTTGCGCTAAATGCGGTCAGGTTGCCAAGGCTTCAACGGGCCGGTCCCTCTGCCTTTCTGGATAAGTCATCCCTGTTTTATCAGGGAGTTTGATAATGAACTGCCGCAAAGTTGTGCAGTTTACAGCTACTATTAAAAAGGTTCGGGGGCATTTTATGGAAATATTAACTATTAGCTTTCGCGAACGGCTGTTTTATAGCAGCTACACTCTGGGCGAAGTCGTATTTTTGCACCTTGTAAATATCTAATCTGCTCATGAAAGTTTTATTCCTGATTACCGGTTTCATCCTCCTCCCCACATCCTTTTTCGCCCAATCTGATGAATTGATTGCCTTCAATTTGGAAGATCGATCCGGGCTGCTATCCACCCTTTTTGATGCAGATTCTCTGGATGAATATGGTGAAGCACTTTGGGAACCCATCACTTTTGCAGATGGGTTGCTGGCCAATATTTCAGACGATGGATGGATGCATACGCGTTTGGATACAATCTTGTTTTATGAGGCCTATGATATTAAAAAGGCAGTAGCCGTGTTTGAAACGCTTCATTATGAAAAGGGGGAAGTTTCAGACTGTCAAAGTTGTGGGGCTGTATTAAGCTTTGCTATTTTTGAGAAAAATCCGTTTGGTGCATGGGGTATCGAACGATTTGCCAAGCATTTTACCACCCTCGGATCTAATGGGTATGGCGGAGAGGTTGGGCTGGCTCAGTTTGGGGAAAACCAAACATGTCTGAGTCTGCAAATGACCTGGATGGGACAAGGCATATTGGCGGAATATCTGACCTTTATTAACCTGGACAATCTGGAAAAGGTGTTTAACCTGACCATTCATGAGGATAACCTGGGCGCATTGGGGGAGGATTCGGACCGCGCTTACTCTTTTGATAAAGCCATTCAACTGCTACCTTCCGTGGAAACCTTGAGTGGATGGTGGGAATTTGATCTGGTAACACAAGGAACCCAACCAGACAATGACGTGGAGCGAGCATTGCCGGCTAATTCAGTTGAAAGATACGCTTATGACTGGGATACAGGAACTTATATGAAGGTTTGCCGGTAATCAAGAGTGATTGCGGTGCGGACCTCTGCTGCCACCCTGATGGCCTTGCTGGTGCCCGCCACGGTCGCCAAAATGACCTTTTTCCCGCTCTTTTTCTTTTTCTCGAATCTCTGCAAATCCAAAACCCAATTGAGGATATTCACCAAAACCTGCATAATAGCAAAACTCCATCAATGGTTCTGGCATCGCAACTTCAAAATCATAAACAAAGCCACGTAATTGTTGTATCCCGTCAGAATTTGGCTTCAGGTGTATAAGCCTTGACTTTGCTTGCCCGAAAAGCCTGAAATTCATAGGGTAGGATGGATCAAGGAGTTTAAGTGTCGCAAGTGACTTGTACAGATTAGCCGCTTTGAACCTTCGCACGGCATGCGTGAAGAAGCTCACATCATAATCCGGATGGTCAGGCATTAAATAAGGATTGGTCAGGGGCTTTTCTTCATCAACGCTCGTAATTGAAAGAGGAGATCCCGCTTTAAATTGCATGACTTCCTTAAAACTAGGGTGAGGCATTACTTGCCAGTGTTTTACTTCAAATTTTGCTGGTTGATTTTCGTGGATTCCCAGACTTAAAGGCAACTGTCGGAACAAATGAATGATTTGTTGCTCGAAAGATGGGTCAATATAGGCAGAGAAAGTCAACTTTACCTGATTGCCCTGTAACTTAAACTCTTGTCGCACCTGGTCCATTTCATACGGATAAATGGCCAAAGGGCTGAATGTGAATAGCTTGAATGTGCGGGAGGCGAAGTCGTAGCCACGTTTTTGTGCCCAGGCCGACATGTCCGGTCCGGCTTTAGAAAGTACGTTAAAAACCCAATTGGAAATTTCCGACTGATAGTTAATGGGAATGATGGTTCCCTTCTGACAAGAGAGGGTAAATTGGATGCGCATAACTTCGCAGGTGATTAAAAGAAGATTAAAGTTTCCCCTAGTGTGAATTTGTAATGTTCGTTTTCGGGCGAAAAGTACACAAGCCTGCGGGATTTTCAAGAAAAAATATTAAATTAGGTCTTGATTTTTGATTCAGCTAGTATACCTGAAACATGCTTTTAGCTCTTATACAGCCAAAAACCTGCGAGCATTACCAAAAAATAAGGAACCAGGGAGGCGGCACCTCCATAGTCTTTAGCCAGTCGTTGACCTAAAAACAAGGAGAGTAATGAAATGCCGGATAACGCCAAGCCATAGGTGTACAGGATGCTTGAGCCTTGAACTAGCCATTGGAGCAAAGAGATGGCCGAAACAGCTCCGGTTACTGTTTCAAGCATGGTAATCAACGGCATTAAAATGCTAACAGTACCAGCAAGCGGACTCATCTTAAAGTGCTCTTTAAAATAGGCGTAATTGGCCTGATAGTCCAGGATTTTGTCCAAGCCGGACTGTAAAAACAGCACGGAAAAAAAAGCTGTAACAAAAATAAACGGAAGATTGGATAATAAAGATTCCATGGCAGACAGACTTGCTTAATTAGGTCGTTTTGGAAGTGCAAGACAGCAAGATACGAAGCCTGGAGACTAATGAATCATCATAGTCTTTCTGAAAAATCTTTCCTGCTATTCGGGTTCACCACTAGTTTTGCCCTTGTCCGTTAACGGCATCCACCTCAGGTTTTTTATCAACCTTTCCCACCAGAGCAATGGGTACACTTTGCATGGAATCAAAATTGGTTACCACGGATACGATCCGATAAAAGTCACCCTCTTTCAAACCATCATAGGTAATCTTAATGGCGCCGGTTTGCCCGGGAGGAACAGGTTCGTGATCCCATTTTGCAACCGTACAATGGCAACTGCTTTTTACCTGCAGGATCAACAGGTTTTCGGAACTTACGTTTTTGTAGCGGAATTCTCGGGTTACGGGCACTCCATATGGCACTATCCCCGTTGTGATCTGCCTGTCCAGCCATTCCACCTTCCCTGCATTTTGGGAATTGTCAGCGGATTTTAGCGTTTGCGAAGCTACCCCTGAAGTCCATAGCAGGCAAAGAGAGAAGAAGAAAAGTTTGATTGTACGTGTCATGTTATAACGAAAAGACGAGTAAACGGAGTAACAAACGATTATTATTGGATATCATTTCAAAAACCAGGCCGAAAACCAGGGATTTAACTAAGAACTCGTTTGGGCATTTATCAATGGATTCCAACGGTTTAAGCTTTTAAAAGCGATCCAGCCAATGATGGCGCCTAATAAACCTCCTGTTATAACGTCGCCAGGATAATGTACGCCCACATACACCTGGGAAATGGCAATGGTTGATGCCCAGATCAAGGCAGCAGGCTTGACCCATTTTCTGACCGGGCCAAATATGCCAATCATAAAAATAGCAACCGCAAAATGATTGGCGGCATGGCTGGAGGTAAAGCTGTAACCACTTCCACAGGGAACCCTGACCACAATTTTTTCAAACTGTTGAATGTCATTACAGGGGCGTATGCGCTGAACATTTTTTTTAATCAGGGTACTGCTGGTAAAATCAGCCAAACCCGCAGCCACCACCATTCCAAAAATGATGATCCACCCTTTTTTGCCGAAATTCAACCAGGAAAATGCTGCAATAAACCAATAAGCCGGCATCCAGAACCATTTTTCGCGACACCAGGGCAGTATCGCATCAAATAGGGGATTAGCCATTCCGCTGTTAATCCATTGGAAGGCCTGAACATCAATATTTTGGAGCATTTCTGGCATTTTTGAAAAGAATGCCCAAAATTAGCGGACTTGTCCGCATTTTTATCGCTTGAAAATACTGAACAAGTATTTTAGGCCCCAATTAATACATATATCAAAATTAAATGAGTGATTTAACCATTAATGTTGCCCTTTTGCTCCTAGGTGGCGCATTTGGCTTTGTTTTGCAATGGGTCTTAGCTGAACGACGAGAACATTATGAGCTAAGACGATCTATTGCCCCATTTCGGATTGAGGCATATCGTACCTTATGGATGTTATGTGATAAAACTGATGTGGAGGACTTTTTGGATCAACGTGGAAAAGATTTAAAAAAATGGTATCATGATGGAGGAGGTCTGTTCCTCTCTCTTGCAGCCTCGAAAAGGTTTTTCAATGTATTGGCATTGTTACAAAAGCAAGAGTTAAATTCGTTGGAAATAGAAGACTTGAAAGAAAACCTAACCTGGTTAAGAACCGAGATGAAATATCATGTAGGTTCATATACTAGAAAAGAAGCCCATACCCAAATTCCCCAAGCAAAATAAACAGGGTGATTGAATATGTATATACTTATTGCAGCGGCTACCCCTTTTGAGATTGCGCCTTTGAATGCGTGGTTAGAGGAACACTTCCAATCCAAAAAGGATGGGGTATTCTCTAAAGGGGAACTATCCGTACAATTAGTCATTACCGGAGTTGGTGTAACCGCAACTGCATTTCATTTAGGCTGGCTAATGGCAAAGCAAAAGCCCGATTGGGTGATCAATGCAGGTATTGCGGGAACTTTTTCCAACGAACTGTCTCTTGGTTCTGTGGTACAGGTAGTGCAGGAGCGCTTCGGGGATCTTGGGGTTGAAGAAGCGGATGGGAGGTTCACAGATTTGGCTGAAATGGGGTTATGGCCAC
>JBIKUE010000004.1:0-110114 GCA_044347755.1 Saprospiraceae bacterium | reverse complement strand
GCAGTTAAGGCTGCCGTCCTGAATAAATTTATTCAAATAGCCGCTCCTAAATCTGTGAAAGTCGCTTGAGGCCTAAACGGGATAGGGAAAATCTGGCTTCCAACAAGATTCATGCAACAAAGCCGCGTGCGATCATCCATGTGCAAAAGACCGGCTGCTTCTTTTTGACTTAAACCTTTTACAAGCCGAACCGTTTTAAGTGCTTTACCAAAGTTCATATAGAGATAATTTTTGCCCGAAAGATACATCCTCAGCGGAATTCTTTCCGTTTTTTACGTTAATACGCCCGTTTTTGACATAAATTCTTCCTTTTTTGTTCCCGGTTTTGACTATACCTTTGTCATATCACTATTTAATACCATTATGCTTCATTTTCGAATCCTCGGGCTTCTATTTTTGACTTTATCCTTTATAACATGCGACAAGGAACCCAAGGAAACCACGATCAATGGTGTAGTCCTGGATAAATACACTGGTGAACCGATACCGGGGGCAAGTGTATCCTTTAGGATTTCTAAAAATTCAATACAGAATCCAACTACATTTGAATATGTTACAACAAGTCAAATGGGGCAGTTTAATTTCATCAGTATTGAGCCTGTGTATATTTATGATGTGACGAAAATTGGGTATCTTTCTAAAAATTCAAATCCTGGTATTCCTCAAATAACACAGGCAAAAGAAAATAATGTAGAAATTTTAATGACACCGACTGATGGTGTGCTTAGGCTGAACATTAGCAACTCTACAAATGCTCCTGGTATTATTTACTTTGGGGTATACAGCCCATCCTTAGATCTTGAGAACTTTCTTTCCAAGGGTATTGCCATAAAAGACTCGTTATTGATTGGTCCATTTGATACCAAAACCCAAATATTAAACTTGGCTTCTGAAAACTCTGTTGGTGTTTACTGGGGCTTGAGCTCTTTACCTTTTGACATTAAAACCCTGCCATTCCATGAGTTTGTATCGATAATCCGGAATGATACAACCAATTTTACCATTTCTTTTTAACCGGAGGATCGAATTTAAAGTAAGACGTTACTAATCATATTTTTTGCCAGTAGTACTGCAAAAAGGAATCCTTAAATCTTTTCACAAGCATATTTCATTTAAAATCACCAAAATATGACTCAAAACGCACGTTTTCAGTTTAAATTAGTGTGCCTTCTTGTCTGGCTTTATGCTCAGAATGGCTTGTCACAACCATGTTCTCACGAGGCCTTGACTGCCAAATATTGGCAATATCGGGAAACCCTTAACAAACATTTCGTAATGTCTGACCGCAAACCGGAAGGTTGTATTGGCAACGGAATAACCAGATCTGAGTCTGATTTTTCACAAATCTCTTGTGGATCAGATCTATTGCACGGATACGGTCTCCCCGCCACCAGTATTTATCTTGACCTGGATGGAGGAAGAACCGGTATGGATGAAAGAATCAGAAATGAACCCAATAATCCGTTTTTTGATCCAGATTGTGCGGATGCGGGACCATCGCCTGGAGTTACCTATTATGACCCTTCAGGCCCACATAAATACAATTACCTCGAATACGGCTCTGAAACCCCACACCAGATTGGTTGGTATTTGGTAACGCTGGCAACTGAATATGCCTTACTTGGGCAAAATGGGCAATTGGCGGAACAACAACGTACGCTGGAAGAGTTGTTTTTAGCCTTACAAGCCTATCGGCGGTTGGATATTACGGCAAATTGCTTGGTAAGCGACAGATATGCTGAAATTACTGCCGGGGTTGAAACGGAAAACTGTGATATTTGGGTATTCAATCACCATTATACAGAGGATGCCTGCCTTTGCGCTGAAAAATATCATAATCAACAGTGTAAAGGTACCTTTGGAGATGCTAAATGGCACTTTGATATTCCCTGCAAAACCATGTGTCCTTGGACACCTATTTTGACGGGATATTCCGGCTTTTATGTGCGAGAAGATGCTGTGCAAGAGCAGGAGGGTATGCATGATGCATCCGAAGACAAGTGGAATATCGATCTGGTAGGAAGCGCATTTGCTATGTCGCAATCGCCACCCTGTGATTCCAATTTTAGTCCTGCTTGTTACAATGAAAAGAAAGTAAACTTTCTGAGCCAGGATCAGACCTTCTCCATCATGACAGGATTGGCCATGGTAAAACAGTATATTCCTCCTACGGCAACGGTAACCACCTGCGATGGTACGGTGTATAATCCGTTTAACATTGTGCAGGAGATATCCAACGGCCTGGTAAAACTGCCCCAGAATACCACCAGACATGTTTTTTGGCCAGGCTCAGAAGATGATGACTGTTGCTATAAATCCGTCAAATTTGGTGAGTGTGCTGGCGGAAATCTTCAATGGACTTATGCAGGTTTGGAGTACATGCACAATTATATTAATGAAGGAGACGACGATCACAAGGTTGGTATTTTTGATAGAAATAAATGGGGACGTAAAAATGGCAGACGTGCTTTTTTTGCGCAAGCTATGAGCGTAGGTTTTGATATCGGCACATTCGGCACTGATATCGCAAAGCAAAAAATCATTGATGCCTGTGTTGAGGATAAAATGGAAATCCTACTGCTGATGAACGACCTGCTCCATCCGGGAGAACCTAATATTATGGACGATGAAGCCAATGCCGATCTAAAGGCTATGTTCGAAGAAATGCTTTGCTCGGCACCCTGCAATGGACCATGTTTTAAACCAATTGGATATGATAATCGGCCTGAAGACTGGCCAGAATTTAACTGCGCCAATACGCCCCATTGGATTGGTCAGCGCTGGGAGGGTTACGGCTATCCGCCACCCAATCAACAGGCCTGGAATGATAGACGAGCCCGTCAATACAACGGGTTAGACTTCATGGCCCTGTACAATACCTATATGCTTTGCTTTCCGGAGGAGCAAACGCCTTTTTACCATCCCGACAGACCAGAACCCACCCCTGCCGGGCATTTGCTTGGCGAAAATAACATTGAAGGCCCCACCACTTTATGTCCCGGAACTTCTGCCGCGTATCTTCTGAAAAAATCAAATCCGGTACCCACTGTTTTTAAGGATATTATCTGGGAAAGCAGTAGCAATATCAGTCTCTCCAGTACAACGAGTAATCCAACTACGGCAACGGCCAATTCAGAGAAAACACCTTCGTATATCGGCGTCACCTTTACGGAGGAAACTCAAAAACAGCAATTTTATAATGGTGTGGCTCAGGAAACGGAAGGGCACTATATTGATGTAGGCCAGCCATTGCCTTATTGGGTTCCGCCACAACCCATTACCATTGAAGACAATTGTGCATTTGCTTATAAAAAACCCATCATCAGTGAGCGGCCTGAATATCAAGTAATTACGGAAGTTGATTTTTGTCAATGGATTTATAAAGCTACTGCGCATGGGCCACAGTATACTTCCGAAACGACGCTTAGTTGGGTAGCTACAGATAGCAACACAGGCTTAACGGTAACCGGTAATGGAATAGAGCTTGATTTTTCAGAAATTATTCCGCAAACACCCAATTTGTTTGGTATTGTATCCTTAAGATTTACGGTACAGGATAACTGTGGTACCGATGTTTTCACCCTTGAGTCGCCTTATTTCGTTTGCCCAAATGGGCCTCCAGGAGGAGGCAATACACAGGGCCGTCAAATTCTGGTTTCTCCCAACCCAACGAATGGTCAAATTTCTATCCGTATTGTACAAAATCAAACGCAGGATTTTTATTCCACAGATCCCAATGGGGTCAGAATCCGAATTTACCCGGGTAATGGTAATTTAACTACATTGCTCGATGCTCAACTGTACAATAACGGTCAAACTTTCAATCTAAACAACCTGCCGAACGGCAGCTATCATGTTCGTGCAAATGCATCGGATCTAACCCCAATTCAGACCTCTTTTGTAATTATTCACTAACGCTAAACTTCTGAAAAAATGAAAAAAATGAATCTCTTATTACCATTATTACTCGTTTTGAGTGCTTTTTGTAAAAAAGAAACACCTCAACAAGTTGAACAAATATTGATTGCTGGCACCTGGATACAATATGAGTACCTCACAGATGACAATGCCGACGGTATTTTTACCGATGCATCACTGCCTTGCCAACTGTATGATGGCTGGAAGTTTAGCGCTGATCATACCTTCGAATTGCGAGATGAAATAGAGTATTGTGATACCGATGTAGATTCGGTCTCAGTGATTTCGGGTATCTGGGAGTTAAGAAATAACGACACCGAGTTGTATGTTGAAATTGATCCGGATTTTCTGGTTTTTAATTTCCAAATTCATACCATAAACGACAGTCTGCTTGAACTCCGTCAGTTTAACCCACCGGCATCGCAGGCGCCATTGGAAGAGAGGCTTGTATTAAGAAGATAATCAGGAGCCATCTTGAAAAATCGAGACGATTCAAGTGCACTTTTCGTGTCATTGCCCCATTTATTTCATCAACTCAATCACTTGCACCGACATAGCGGGCACCTTAAACTGACTCAAATCCGGAATACTTGTATCAGTCAGGATGTTTTTACCTTTGGTAAATCCGTTCATGATTTCCACAAAACGCTTGGTTACCAATGTTTTGTCCTGTTCATTTTGACTCAGCACTACCATGACGGTTTTTTCATCATTGTGCCGGAAGTACACGTATATACCGTCTTGAGGGATGAATTGTGTCATTTTACCCTGATGCAGTGCCGTGCAAGTCTTGCGGTAGTTCGCGAGTTTTTTGACAAAATCAAAAGCCTCATTTTCCTGGGCGGTTCTGCCCGATGCAGAAAACTTGTTTGAAGCGTCACCAGCAAATCCTCCCGGGAAGTCTCGCCGAACTTCTGCATCAGATGGGTTTTTAAAATTCTTCATCAGTATCTCGGTGCCATAATAAAGCTGTGGTACACCCCGGGCAGTGAGTAGTATGGTAATGCCTTGTTTGTACTTGCGGATATCTTCTCCGATAACAGAGTAAAAGCGGTTCATATCATGGTTGTCCAGAAAAGTAAGATTCAGATTGGGATCTTCATATACAATGTCCTGTGCAAACATGGTACACAAATGGTTGAAGCCCTTTCCCCAGTCAAATTTTTCATTCAAGGCGGCATTAACAGCGTTGTAAAAAACGAAATCGTTGGGCGAATTACAATTGCTTTTGAAGGGCAAGTACAAATTGTTCCGCACAAAAAACGCCTGCGAAACAGCAGTACTCACAGCGTTTTCAGCGGTTATGAACATATTTGGGTACTCCTGGTACAAGGCATTGTTACAGTCGTTCATGAATTCAAGATCATTGTACTGGTATGTATCCACCCGCCATCCATCTACGCCAAAATACTCTATGGTCCATAAAGCGTGCTGAATTAAATATTTGGCCACAAAAGGATTTCCCTGGTTGATATCTGGCAGAAATGGCACAAACCATCCATCCTGATGCACCTTGAAATCGCTGACGCTGCCATGATTCAGGTCAAACACCGCTTCATCTCTATAGGAGGTATTCGTGTAACTTTCCCACTGATGAAGCCAGTTTTTCATAGGCGGATCACGCAGGATCCAGTGGTTGATGCCAATGTGGTTATAAACAGCATCCTGGATAATTTTTATCCCTTTGTTATGCGCTGCATCGATCAGGTTTTTATACGCGGCATTTCCGCCAAGCCGTTTGTCTACATTGTAATGATCGGTAAAGCCATAACCATGGTAAGCAGACCGCTTGGCTCCTCCCTCATTGGTTTGGGGCTGGTTATTCTCAATAACCGGATTCAGCCAAAGAGCGGTAACCCCTAACTCTTTGAAGTAGTCCAGGTGGTTTTGAATACCCAAAAGGTCGCCACCGTGACGCAGATACGGATTTTGTCGGTCGCAAACAGAGTCTGCCATGTCAGCAAACCTGTCATTGCTTGGGTTGCCATTGGCAAAACGATCTGGAAGTACCAGGTAAATAAAATCGCGGGAATCCACCACCTGAGGCTTTTTGTCGCGCACTTTCAACTCATACACATGAAGTGCCTGGGCAGTTTCGGTTACCGTTTTGCCTCCTTTTTGAACTTGTATTTCCTTACTAAGTGCAATACCAATCCTCCCGGGTTGGGTTTCCGGCGCTATGTAAAGATCAAGGAACAGGTAATTCGGGTTTTCCACCTCGTAGACTTGCCGGATACTAACTCCCGGGTGGTTAATATCCACCGTTGACCCTTTCAGGTTTTTACCATACAACAGGATTTGTACCTCGGGGTTTTTCATGCCCACCCACCAATTGGTAGGATCTGCTCGTTGAATAGTAGGCTTTTGTGCGAATAAAGGAGAACAAAATGCGCATAAAAGCAGAAAAAAGTGAATTCGGGATTGCATGACTCTGTGTTGTGTAATGGGAAGTGGTGGCAGTGATGAAATGCTGGGTAGAGCAGGGCAAATGTAATAGGTAACAAGCGATTGAATCGCAGCAATTCTAATTCCAGGATTTCCGAACTTTACCCCAAAAAGTGATTATGCTCAAATTAGTCAGAACTGATTCAAATCATGCCGGATTTCGGGAATTAGTGCCGCTGCTGGATCAATATTTAGCTATCATGGACGGCGAAGAACACGCCTTTTATGCCCAGTATAATAAAGTAGATACCATCCGCCATTGCATGGTAGGGTATTGGGAGGATCTGCCGGTTGCCATCGGGGCCATTCGGGCATTTGATGACCAAACCATGGAGGTTAAACGGATGTTCGTGATGCCCGAGCAGAGAGGGCGTGGGTTTGCCGGTCAGGTTTTGCAGAACCTTGAGCAATGGGCTCAAGAACTCGGGTTCAAGCGGTGCGTACTTGAAACAGGCAAAAGGCAACCCGAAGCGATTGCGCTATACCTCAAATCAGGCTACAAGGTAATCCCCAGCTATGGCCAATATGTCAATATGGAAAACAGCGTTTGTATGGAGAAATATTTATAAAACCAGTTACAAAAGCTTGCTCAATACCCTAATACTCCAAAAAACGACCATGCCACCGACCAATATAAACATCCATTTTGCAGGGAGTTTTCCGGCCAGGCGGGCACTTAAAGGAGCAGCAGCCACCCCGCCAATAATTAAGCCTGCTATCACAAACCAATGTGAAAGGCCTATAAAGGAGAAAAACGTTACAGCGCTGGCTAGTGTAACAAAAAACTCCGTTAAACTCACTGTACCAATGACGTACTGTGGGGTTTTTCCCTTTGCAATGAGTGAACTGGTTACGAGAGGCCCCCATCCGCCGCCACCAAACGAATCCAAAAAGCCACCTGCTCCAGCCAGCCAACCCAACCGTCGTGCCTTTCTTTTTTGATTGTTTTTGAAAAATGCCCTACTGAGAATCCGTAATCCTAATAAAAGGGTATAAATAGCCAGCATTGGTTTTATATAACCGGCATAAGTTTCGCCCAAAATGGATAGCAAAACCGCTCCAACAATGGCTCCAATCACTCCAGGCACCAAAATGGCCCGGAATAATCGCCTATTCACATTACCAAAACGGAAATGGGAATACCCAGAAGCTCCTGCAGTGAATACTTCAGCGGTATGGATACTGGAACTTACGGCCGCCAAAGGAACGCCGGCGCCCATCAGGAAAATTTGCGTGACTATTCCGTATCCCATGCCCAACAAACCATCAGCCATTTGTGCTAAAAATCCAACACCCATAAATATCCAGAATTCCCGGTCAATCCCCGCTATTAGATCGGGCCAGGTGCTGGTGGGTATATAAAAGGAAATAACATGAAAAACCAGTGATAATCCAAAAGCGGCCAGGGCTGCCGTAGCAATTCTACGCCATTTACGGTCGCGAATACGATCCAAATTCTGGTGGGGCATTACCGTAGATAACACCTCCTCCCCTGCAGCCAGGGAAGCGGTCAAAGCATTTAGTGAACGTACTTTTTCAGAAAAATCTCCACCAAGTTTTTCCCGGATAGCCGGCATATGTTGCAAAATATCATTCAATTCGGATGGCAGCGTTTCATTCAGAGCCTCCTTCAGCCTTTTGGCGATGGTGGGCGATTTGCCATTGGTTGAAATAGCAATTTTAAGATCGCCTTTTTGCACAATGGAACCAAGGTAAAAATCGCATAGTTCAGGAGTGTCTGCTACATTTACCAAGATGCCTCGCGCATGCGCCTGGGTACGAATCTCGCGGTGTAAGCCTGGGTTGTCTGTAGCACAAATAACCAATTGTTTCCCGTCCAGGTCTTCCGGCCGGAAGCCGCGCTCCACCAGCAGGACATGTGAATGTTCGGCAACCAGACGTTTAATGGCAGGTTGTATGGTTTTGCTAACCAGCATAATGCGCGCCTCCGGACTATTTTTGAGCAATGCGGACACTTTTTCCAATCCAACATTGCCTCCCCCCACCACTAGCGTTGTGCCCTGGTCCATCTTTAAAAATACCGGAAACAAAGTGTTGCCTAAACTGGTACTTTCCGTTACAGTTTCCATGAATTATACCTCAGCTGTGAAAATTTGTGCCGTGCGTAGTGGCCTTTAGATATCCCTGGCGAATGACAAAATCGCCAAAGGGTTCCCCATGGTGCTTATTGCGGGCAAAGTCAGCCAAAACGGGCTCAATTTCCCGCAAAATGCCCGCTTCATCCAGCATTTCTTTGTAAAGTTTATTTAACCTTTCTCCGTTATGGGCCGCACCGAGGTACATGTTGTAATATCCCGGCGACCGACCGATGAAGGCAATTTCTCCTAAATAGGGTCGGCCGCATCCATTCGGACAGCCGGTCATACGAATATTGATCGCCTCCTTTCCCAGGCCAAATGCCCGGATCAAGGTGTCTATTTTATCAATTAAACTGGGCAAATAGCGCTCCGCTTCAGCGAAAGCAAGGGAACAGGTGTTGAGCGCCACGCAGGCAATACTGTTTTGCCGGAGGGCTGTTTGTTGATGGGTGGCCGCTAAAATGCCGTATTTATCCAGGATGGCTTCCACGATGGGGAGTTTTTGCGGGGAAATCCGGCCAATGACAAGGTTCTGGTTGCCCGTCAGGCGGAAATCGCCATCATGTACCAACGCCAGGGTTTTCAGGGTGGTTTTGAGCGGGAATCCGGGGGTGTCCTGTATACGGCCGCCTTCTATGAAGAGCCCCAGCTGGTATAATCCTTCATGTGTTTGTGACCATCCCAAGGCATCGCCGGAGTGCTTGAAATGGTAGGGTAGTGCAGGTGAAAAGGAAAACCCGGCTCGTCGTTCTACTTCGGCTTTAAAGGTTTCCAGACCCATGCGTTCTATGGTATATTTCAGCCTGCTGAACTTCCGGTTTTCGCGGTTGCCGTGGTCTCGTTGGGTAGTGATAATGGCTTCACAAACCTTTATCACCTGAGCTTTGTCAACGTAACCCATCATATCGGCTAATCTCGGAAACGTTTCAGGCATACCAAAGGTCATGCCCAGTCCGCCGCCAGCGGCCACGTTAAATCCGAGCAATTCGCCATCCTTTTCAATGGCAATCAAGCCAATATCATTGGCAAAAATATCCGTATCATTGTACGGAGGCACGGCAATGGCTATTTTGAATTTTCGGGGTAAATAAGTTTTACCATAAATCGGTTCTTCATCCTTCCCCGAATGGTTCTTTATGGTGTTAAATGGCTGAGCATCATCCACAGCCTGGCCTTCCAGAAAGATTTCGTAATAAGCCGTAGTACGGGGCGTAAAAGCATCGCTGATGGCTTTGGAAACGGTGTAAACCTCTGAATGTACCCTGCTTTCATCCGGATTAGGGCTGCACATCACATTCCGGTTGACATCGCCACATCCGGCCAGGCTGTCCAAAAACACTTCATTAAACCCTTGAATGGTAGCTTTTAAATGGCGTTTACGAATGCCATGCAATTGAAATGCCTGACGGGTGGTAAGTTTTAAGGTTCCATTGCCATACTGATTGGCCAATGCATCCATGCGCAACCATTGTGCCGGAGTAGCCACTCCACCCGGCACCCTCACCCGTATCATGAGGGAATACAGTGGCTCTAACTTCTGCGCCTTGCGCTCGCTGTCTACATCCCGATCGGTTTGCTGATAGGCACCGTGGAATTTGATCAAATTGGTATCCTCCGGAAAAAGCGCTCCTGTAATGGGGTTTTCGAGGCTTTTGGCCAGAGTTCCTCTGAGATAATTGCTGTTTTCCTTGATGTATTCTACCTCGGATAGTTTTTGTTCCGCCATGGTAAACGTTTTTTACTTGTTGTCCCGCCGCTTGTTCATTCCCTTAGATCAATGTTGTGGAAATAGAAAAAGCGAATGGAGTGTTGATTTCTGAATGTGTTTCCGGCAGCCAGTTGCTGGTACAGGTTCATGTATCCGCCTTGCAATTGGGCATGTTTGTTTACCTGATACACCAGACCTAAAAACAGCCGGTTTTGATCGAAATGGTTGTAAATAATCTGTTTGCCAAAATTGACAAATACTTCATTGTTGATATTGAAGAGCAAGGCGCCAGGGTCAAATTTTTTCTTCGTAATGGGTAAAAACAACGAAAAATTATACCTGATACGCCAGTTAAATCTGAAACCTTCACCTAGTTCATTATCGTTCAATACGTTTCTTCGATAACGCTCTTCCAAGCGTATGAACTGCATGAGGCGTGCTTTTTTACCCCGCTGAAACCATTGCACCTGTTGCCAGGGACGGTGTTCGGGCAGGGAAATGTTGGCATGGCCCGGCGCTGGAAAAGTGTTTACGTAGGCATAGGCAGCTGTGAGTCGTACGTCGTCAGTTAGGTAAAAGGTTGGTCCAAAGCGGATGATGGCTTGTGACAAATCCTGAACATACTGATCTTTCAGCCGCAAGTGTGCGTCAAACCAAATGCCCCATTTGTTGCTGAATCTGGTTTGGTTTAGCACACCAAACCAAAGTTGTTCGTCGGTTGTCACCGTTTTTTGCGCTGATAGCATATTGGAAAGGCAGCATAAGACAAGGGCGATTAATGTGGTGGAGGTGTGGAATTTTTGCTTTTGCATGTGCCAGTATCACTTATTGGGTCAAAATAAGGTTAGCCCTTCAATGAACATACATTCCTTTCCGGTTACAGGCCAAATCCGTAGCGCAGGGTAATGCCAAATGTTCGTGGATCGCCCAGAACACCGGCATAATGCCCGGCATTGCCAGCAGCGGGCAGTAACTGCTCGAAATAATCTACGTCCAGCAAATTCCGGGTCCAGGCAAAAACAGTTATACCTTCAGTTGCTTTGAAACCAATCCGGGCATTCAACAGGGCATACCCGTCAATATTCAGGTAGGTGGATGGCGACGCACTGCTGGAAAAGTCGGAACGATAGAAGGCATCCAGGCCCAGGAAATATTTGCCTTTTTGGCCGATCAGACTTCCTGATTTTGTGGAAATTTCTCCTCCGAGCGATCCGGCCCATTCGGATATCCCAGGAAGTTTTTGCCCTGAAATATCCTTGAATGCGCTTTGTCCGCCGGTTTCTTCAAGAGGAACCGGTGCATTGTTGAAGCGGACATATTTGCCATCCGTGTAAGCTAGTGCTGCGTTGATGGATATTTGTTTGTTGATCCGGATATTGCCGTCCAGTTCCACACCCCAAACCCTAACCCGTTCAGCATTCGCCAGGTATCCGCGGTTTACGCCTACTTCAGCAGTTTGAACCAGGGTTTGATAATCTTTAATGTCGGTCAGGTGAGCAACCAGGTTTAGGGTGGCATTCTGAAGGGGTTTGGTTTTAACGCCTGCTTCAAAGTGCGTGGCATATTCCGGTTTGATCCGGGCAAGATCGGTCAGGATTTCGCCATTGGCGGTTGGAAGGCCGCCGAGGTTTACGCCCACAGGTTTGAAACTGTTAGATACTGTTGCAAACGCATGGAATCTGGAGGAAGGCTTAACAGCCAGGGTTACTTGTCCTGAAAAATTGCCCTCAGCAACGTCTGCGGTAAAGGCTTGATTGGTGTAAACAGCATTTTTCAAGGCAAGCAGTTGAGGATCTGTTGTTTGCAAACCGCCATAGGTTTGGCGATTGAAATTGACATTTTTTTGATCAGAATTGTACCGAAGGCCGGTCAA
Organism: Saprospiraceae bacterium; assembly: GCA_044347755.1. Taxonomy (GTDB): domain Bacteria; phylum Bacteroidota; class Bacteroidia; order Chitinophagales; family Saprospiraceae; genus M3007. The sequence goes on along the minus strand of JBIKUE010000004.1, from coordinate 98,071 downwards.
GAGGTGAAGCTTACTGGTAATTGCCCAGTCCAGCTGTCCAAAAACAGCTCCGCTAAAACTTTCCAGCCGGGAGGTCGTCCGAATACCATATCCGTCCAGCAAACCGGGTGTTTTCCAGAGTTCGCTCGTGGAGCTTTGCGAAAAACGCCATTGCGCGGCTCCGGACTCTTCCGTATGGTATGGATCTGTTTTCAGGTCTTGCCAAAGTGCAAAAACGCCCACCACACCGCTCAGTTTTTCGTTAAAGTTGCCCGCATAGCGAATTTCCTGCGACCATTGTTGGTGTTTGGATGGCGCCTGTGAAAGACTCAACACCGACAGCCCCGTAAAGTCACGGTCGTTGGATGGCCCCCATACCCAATATCTCCAGGCGGAGGTGGTGGTTAAGGTGCCGCGTCCTATTTTGGCGTCAAGGTTGATGGATGCACCTCCCAAATCGTTTTTAGAACGCCAGGGCGTATCCTGGTCAATTATGCGGTCGAAAGGATCCAAGGAGGGCAAACTGTAGCCCAAATCTGCAATAATTTGGTTGAATTGACGATAGGCTGCCCGTTTGGTTGTTGCCACGCCAGCCACTACCTGCGCATAGCCATTGGGGCGCTGACGGGTTGCATCGGCAGCCAGGGTGAGGTGGATTCGGTCGGTATGCGTGTACAAAAGCTGGGCTCTGAATCCCAGGTTATTTAGGTCGTTCACTGATTCCTGCGTTCGAATGTTCTTTAAAGTGCCATCGCGTTGTGTTCCGGAAAAAGAAAGACGAGCCGCCAGTTTTTTGCCCAAAGGACCCGTAATAGAGGTTTTTGCCTGAATAAAACCAAAGTTTCCATAGCTTAATTCTACGTGTGCGCCAGGAGTGAAGGCAGGCGCTTTGGAGCTTACGTTGAATGCCCCTGCGGTGGTGTTTTTTCCAAACAGGGTGCCTTGCGGTCCTCTCAACACCTCAACTTGTTCCACATCAATGAAGTCCAGGGCTGTTACCGCCGGGCGGGCATAATACACGCCATCAATGTAGAAGCCTACACCCGGGTCAATGCCATCATTGGTTAAGCCAAACGTGGAACCTAAACCTCTGATATTCAAGGTGGTATTTCTGGGGTTGGAAGAATACAATTGCACGGTAGGAACTATTTCCTTCAGGCGATTTACGTTGAATGCCCCAGCGTCTGCCAGCAAATGACCAGCAACGACGCTGATGGGAATGGGTACATCCTGTGCGGTTTCCTTGCGCCGTCTGGATGTAATTACCACCTCCGAAAGTGCCAGGTCATCCACCAGCAGAATTTCTACATTGTTGTTGTTTGCAACAAGTACCGGTACTTCCTGCGATTGATAGCCCACGCCATTAATCACCAGATAAACGGGGAATGGCTTATCTGAACTGAGGTTGAATTGTCCTTCTTCATCAGAAATGGTGAAAGTATCAGAACCCTTAATGGCTATGCGTGCGCCGGGAATGGGCTCAGATAAACCCTTATCTTTTACAACACCCTGAATAAGATATTGCTGGGCAGTGGCTACCTGTGCCGAGACTACCAGACCAAGATAAAAGATCGTTTTGAAGTGTTTAAGTAAGTTCATGATTGGAAAGGTTTGTTTATTTAATGTCTTTTTAGGAGGGATCACATTTTCAGTATGGAAATATTTGCCTCGTCTTTCAGGACTGGCATCAATACACATCCTCCAGGTACCTGCGTTGTTTTTTAAGATTCTTCACATACGCTTCAGCATATTCGAAGTCTTTTCCACTTTCTTTTTCGATGATTTGCCGAACAGCCAGTTGTACATCTGCCGCCATGCGCGATTTGTCTCCGCAGACGTAGAAGCTTGCACCGTTTTCCAGCCTGTCGTATATCAGTCTGGAGCGTTCCAGCAGGCAGTGCTGCACATATATCTTTTCAGTCTGGTCCCTGCTAAAGGCTACATCCAATCGATCAAGTGTGCCTTGTTTGAGGTGATTGAGCCATTCGGTTTGGTACAGAAAATCCGTTTCAAAGTGCGGATTTCCGAAAAACAGCCAGTTTTTACCACTGGCGCCCCGTTCAGCCCGCGATTGTACGAATGCCCGGAAAGGAGCAACTCCGGTGCCGGGCCCAACCATGATGATATCGGCTTGATCGTCTGCCGGAAGTTTGAAGTACTCGTTTGGCGCAATGAAAACGGGTAACATATCATCCACACCAACCCGATCGGCCAGGAAAGTAGAAGCGGCGCCTTCACGATGCCGATCATGGAACAGGTACCTGACCGCAGCTACCGTAAGGTGCACTTCGTCCGGATACATTTCCTGCGACGATGCGATGGAATACAACCTGGGGGTAAGCGGTCGCAAAAAACTCAGTAACGTTTCTTCCGAAAGCGCCGCCGGAAACTCCCTGAGCAAATCGGCAATATTTCTGCCCCAAACAAAAGATTTCAGCGCATCTGCATCTGCAATGATGCTTTTGAGCTTGTTGTGGTTAGTCCAGTTAGCATACTTTTCCAATACCTCTTTTGTCAATACCGTCAATTCCACCTCTTTCAGAAGGATGTTTTTGAACGGCATCTCCTTGCCGTTGTAGACTACGCTTTTATGACCATTCAACATGGCTGCATAGAGAACCTCCCGCACCAAAGCCGGTGGATTTTGTGGATATGTGCCCAGCGCATCCCCCGGCTCATACTGAATGCCAGATCCTTCCAGCGAAAGTTCCAGATGCCAGGTTTCTTTGTCTGATCCCCTGCCATTGAGCAGCGTTTTAGCCAATAACGGCGCCTGAAATGGGTTTTTTCGGTCGAATTCGGCTGATAATTCTGCCTTGGCGCCATTCGATGCCTTGATGACAGATGAAGCAGCATGGGTGGTCGCAGGCTGTGCTGCTGGCAAATCCCGAATGACCTGCTGGATCCATAGCTCCACAGAAGCCTCATAGTCTGCATCGCAATCTACCCTGGCACTAAACCTTGTGGCGCCAAGCGCTTCCAGCCTTGCATCAAAGTCTTTGCCGGTCTGGCAAAACTTGACGTACGACTTGTCACCCAACGCGCAAACGGAGAAGGATAATCCTTCCAGCTTCGGTGCACGAGCACTCATGAGCCATTGGTAAAACTCTTCGGCAGACGCAGGTGGTTCTCCCTCACCCTGGGTACTGACCACCAGCAATAGGTATTGCTCACTTTTTAACTGCCGCCCCTGAAAATCGTTCAAATCAGCCAGTTTTGTCTCCCAACCATGAGCTTTAAGCCCATTGGCTGCTTTTTGCGCTGCTTTTTTGCTGTTCCCGGTATGCGAACCATATAAAATAGTGATGGTTTTGGGTTTTGCCTGTACCTCCGGGCTAACCTGTGCCATCTGTGGAATGGCGCCCTCTGCAGGAGCAGTATGTCCTGCAAGTGCATACAGGTAGCCACTCAGCCACATTTGTTGCAAAGCCGAGGCGCCGTTCGTCAGACGCTGTAGCAAATCCTGGTCAATAGGTGGAATGGTCGTGGTAGTCATGTGCGCAAAATCAAATGGTTCAGAATACTTCGGTGAGGGCTAGTCGCTGCAGTTCCAGTGCAAGCGCCTGGTCTTCTGTGTCTTCAGCCTTCCAGCGATGAGAAACCACAGGTCCCAGAATTATGACAGCCGGACTCCCGATCTGGAATTGATCCACTTTTGAAGCAATATCTGACACGGTACCGAAGGTTTCCTTTTGTTGTTCCCAGGTCGCATTTTGAATCACGGCAACCGGCCATTCCGGTTTGCCTGCTTCCAGGAAAATTTGCCCGATCTCCGTTAATTTGGAAAGTCCCATGAGTACCACCACCGTGGCATCACTTTGCGCAGCTGCATAAATATCCGGATTGAGGTCGCCAGTATCTGTAGTAGCGGTAATGGTCCAAAAACTCCGGCTAACACCACGCAAAGTCACAGCAATTCCGGCAGCTGCCGCTCCGGCAATAGCACTGGAAATGCCAGGAACATAGGCGGTTTCCAGTCCGTGTGCCTGAGCATAAAGCAATTCTTCCATTCCCCGCCCAAACACAAAAGGATCGCCGCCTTTCAATCTGACTACATGCCCGCAGCATTTGGCATATGCCACAATTCGCTCATGAATTTCTTCCTGGGTATAGCTCTTAGCCCCTTTTCGCTTCCCAACATAGATCCTGGTCGCAATAGCAGGAGCATAGTCCAGCAATGTTTCGTTGACCAATGCATCATACAGGATGACATCTGCAGTTTGTAAGGCCTTAATGGCTTTAAGCGTGATCAAATCCGGATCACCTATGCCAGCGCCTACAACCGTTAAACGCGGCTTGACAGATTGATTACCTGCGGTGCCTTCAGGTTGGTTTATGCCAGACTTAATCTGATTAAATGTCTGAAAATCAATGGTATAAGACATAGTAGAAGTGAATGACTGAGTGAATAAGAAACTTAGATGTCAAATTCTGAGGAGGTAGATTCTCCTCGGGGTAAATCCCGCAGCATGCCTGCTGCTACAGTGTCAAAAGTGCCTTCGTTTACCAGGATCAGGCCTCCGCTGGCCCGGTTTTGCCGATATGCATCAAAAACCAGTGGGCGGGCTGTACGCAGTTTGATTCGGGCAATGTCGTTGAGGTTTAGAGCATGAATAGGCTGCTGCTCAAAAGAATGAACATCCACCCGGTATAAGATTTCTTTCACAATTGCTTTGGTTTGAGCGGAATTATGGCGTACCAAATACCTGTCGCCTACCTGAAGCGGACGGTCACTCATCCAGCAAATATCCAACTCAAGATCTTGAGAAACAATGGGTTGAGCATCGCTGATACGTACCAGCGAATCACCTCTGGAAAGATCTATATCATCTTTCAGGTGAAGTACTACCGGTTGAGGAGCGAATGCCTCCTCCACTATTTTTTGATGTACTTCAATGGCTTCTAAAGTGGTTTCAACGCCCGATGGCAACACCCTTACCCGGTCGCCCTTCTTGAAAAAACCACTGCGCAGTGCACCCGCATAGCCACGGTAATCATGCCATGCTGTGCCTCCCGGCCGAATGACATATTGCACCTGGAAGCGGGCTTGATCCTCTGGAAGATCATGGCTAATCTCAACCGTTTCAAGATGTTCCAGTAAAGTTACGCCCGAATACCAGGGTGTGTTCGTGGAGCGGGTTACCACATTGTCTCCCATTACAGCACTTATAGGGATGATCTTTACTTCTTGTAAATCAAGCTTTTGTGCTATTTTTTGATATTCAGCAGCGATTTTGTAGAATACTTCTTCGTTATAATCAACCAGATCCATTTTATTCACTGCCACGAGAACATGCGGAATGCCCATTAGTGCAGCTACCATACTATGTCGATGCGTTTGTTCTACAATTCCCTGTCGAGCGTCTACCAGAATAATGGCCAAATCAGCATTACTAGCTCCTGTAACCATATTCCTCGTGTACTGTATATGCCCGGGAGCATCTGCTATAATGAATTTACGTTTGGAGGTATTAAAGTACTTGTAAGCAACATCAATGGTAATACCCTGTTCCCGTTCGGCTCTTAGTCCATCGGTCAGGAGAGATAGGTCAAGGTCTCCGCTATTCTTGATACGACTCTGTCGTTCCAGGGTATGTAGCACATCATGTGAAACAGCCTTTGAATCAAATAGCAATCTGCCGATCAAGGTGCTTTTGCCGTCGTCTACAGACCCTGCGGAGATGAATTTAAGGATATTCATGATTAGAGTGTTTAAGTTTTGGAGTGTTTGAGTTTTGGAGTTTTGGAGTGCTTGAGTTGGTATTTGGTTATATGGATTTGGTAGTAGATGGAGTAGGAGACTTTACCTCTTGAAGCATGGGTACATTTCTTTCTTTCCCTTAGAAATAGCCATTCTTCTTCCGATCTTCCATGGCTGCTTCAGAGAGCTTGTCATCTAATCGGGTGGCGCCGCGCTCAGATATTTTAGTGGTAATGATGTCCTGAATAATGTCTTCCACCGTTGTTGCCCTGCTTTCCACCGCAGCTGTACAGGTGGCATCTCCAACTGTCCGAAACCTGACTTTCCGCACATCAGTAATATCTTCAGGATCGAGGTTTATATACGGGGTTACAGCGAGTAATTGCCCACCCGGCATAACCACACAGTTTCGGGAATGAGAGAAGTAGATGTCTGGCAACTCAATTTGCTCCCGTCGGATGTATTGCCATATATCCAGCTCGGTCCAGTTTGAAATGGGGAATACCCGTACGTTTTCACCCTTTCTAATAGCGCCGTTATAGGTGTCCCATATTTCCGGGCGTTGTCGTTTAGGATCCCAGGTGCCGAACTCATCACGAATGCTGAATATGCGTTCTTTGGCACGGGCTTTTTCCTCATCACGCCTTGCACCTCCAATGCAGGCATCAAATTCAAATTCCTCAATGACTTCAAGCAATGTGTTAGTTTGAAGGGCATTTCGGGAGGGAAATTTGCCATAGCCATCCTTCAATCCTTGCCGCTTAATCGTGTCTTCTACCCTGCGAACGATCAATTGTTCCCCAAGTTTAGAAGCTAATTCATCCCTGTACTTTAGTACTTCAGGGAAATTATGACCGGTATCCACATGTACCAGTGGAAAAGGAAATTTGCCCGGACGGAAGGCTTTTTCTGCCAGTCTGACCAGAGTTATGGAGTCTTTTCCGCCTGAAAATAACAATGCGGGTCGCTCAAATTGTCCGGCCACTTCACGCAAAATGTGAATAGACTGTGCTTCTAAATGATCCAGATAATCGAATGAACGGGACATGTGTTGTTGATTGAATGTTAAAGACTGTTTGGGGATATTAGCCGTGCTGTATGTGCAATCCACACTCCTTTTTGGAGGCATCCTCCCACCACCACCTGCCTGCCCGGAAATCTTCTCCCGGAGCGATGGCTCTGGTGCAGGGAGCGCATCCGATGCTCACAAAACCTTTGTCGTGCAATACGTTGTAGGGAACTTTATGCTCCATTACGAAGGATCTTATCTGCTCAAAACGCCAGTCGAACAGGGGATGAAACTTGATTAGTTGATGGTTTTCATCCCACTCCAGGGCACTCATGTGCTGCCGGTTGGGCGATTGCTCCGCACGGATACCGGTGATCCAGAGTTTTTTTCCGGCCAGCGCCCTCGCTAGTGGCTCCACTTTTCTTACCTGGCAGCATTGTTTGCGCTTTCCCACAGATTCATAAAATCCGTTGGGACCCTGGGTAGACAATAAGTGCTCCAGCGCTTCTGCTTTCGGGGCATACACCGTGATGGGCTGCCCGTATCGTTCCAGTGTTCTGTTCCAGGTGCTGTAGGTTTCCGTAAACTGTCGCCCGGTATCCAGCGTAAAGACCTCTATGGTAAGTTGATGGCTGAAAATGAGGTGAGAAATTACCTGATCTTCAATGCCAAAACTGGTGCTGAAGGTTGCGGCGCCCGGAAATTTTTCAGCAATCCATACCAGGGTCGCCAACGGGCCCTCGTCCTGAATCTGCGCATACGCCTCCTTGAGCTCCGATAAAATATTGGCTGAAATGTGCATGCCGGAGCTTATTTTAAATTAGTGAGGACCAAAAAACGGTTCAATTGGCTGTAAACCACACAGCCTACACAAAAGCCCAGCGCTGATTCCAGGAACGCGCAAAGCACCAATGCTCCGCTCAAGCTGGTAGCAATGACAGCCCCGTTGAGCATTAATGCCAGTGCAATGGAAAGGCCAAAAATGAGTCCTATTCCAGCTGCAAATTTTTTCGGAGCGGCGTTGGTAAGTTTTACGCCAAGCGAGCTTTTTTTGGCAATCCATTGAGCTGCCTTTCGCAGTGGACTGTAAGATCCGGAACCGAAAGCGCGCAAACCAAAATCGACTGCCAGTAACAGGAATAACAGCCAGGAGCCGGTTAACCAGCCCAGTACGGCCACTACAATGACCAGGAGGGCAACCAGTCGTACTACGTTTTCGTTAATTCTTTCTGTGGAAATGGGGCATACTACGATGTTTGAGCCAGACATATTTGAATGCGTTTTGGTGAAAAAGAAATAGCCCTTCGGCGAATCTCGCCGAAGGGCTATGCTGTGTAAGTTATTGTATGTCAGAATATTATCCTAAATTCCAATAACTGCTTGCAAGCTCCCGGCGGGTGGGCCCTGACAGCAACAGCAACAACAAGTACAAGAGTGAAGGAAAAAATGGGACATATTATGGGTAAAATTGAGCGATAAACAAAAAAGCCCTTCGGAATATTTCCGAAGGGCTTCTGGCGCAAAAATTTCTGATGTATTGCGCTGGAAAATTCCAATTGTTCAACGCGTACATGAGAAGTAGCCACCGCTTCGGAGAACCGGAGTCAGACAACAACAACAACAACAAGCATTAAAACTGAACATTGATTTCATGCTGCAAACTTATGGGGCTTTGAATGATATGTGCAAGTCCCTTGGGTTAAAAAATGATTATTTCTCATCTGGAAAGTAGGTTGAGACAAACCTCTTAAATCAAAAAAACAAATCATTGGATTGACGGAGTGCTTGTTCGCCAAATATGAAGGCCTTAGTTGTCGTTATTCCAATATTTTAATTGGAAAACCAAATTTGTTTTACAGTATGATTTTTTTTGAAAAAAACGCTCATAACACGCCCTCAAAAGGCATATCCTAGTTGAAACAAAGGCATCATGATAAATTTACTTTCACTCTCATAAGCCGGTTGGTAATCAGATTGGACAAAAGCTACGCCAATCGGGCAGGCTAATTCCAGTACGGCATGACCAATTTGACGCTGTATACCCCATCGAAATGACAGCTTGAAATCGGTTGCTGAGCCTTCTGTAATGCTGGGTGTTGGAGACGGCGGGAAAATAATATCGTTATAATACTGGAACTTTTGTTTGCCAAATCGAATTTCTGGTCCGAGGTATAATCCACTCTTCCTTCCCGAGAATCTGCCATGAAGGAAATATTTAAGGTATAAACCGCCTTCAAATCCGTTGCCATAGGTGAGATAGCCAAAATAATCTCCAGTTTTAGGGAAATAATAATTGCCCTGGACGCCGAAATGGACATTGGCATTCAATGGGCGTTCAATCGATAAAGAGGTTAATTTCCGCCCCTCATCAAACCATTGAACCCCAATACCCGTTAAGGCAATTAGGAACGGAGTTTCTTTTTCTTCCTCTGTATCCTGAGCAAAGACCGATCCCGTGAGAAAAAATAAACTCAGCAGGAGTATAAAGGTACTTTTCATAGTTAGAAACCGACAATATTGAGTAAAAAGTTGATCTGATTAATCTGTTGACGACAATTTGGGCACATTGAGTTGGCTCGCCTGGATAAAAAAGTGAAAATCACTTTGTGCTTACGTCTAAAGTTCTCACATTTGCCTAACACGCCAATCCCGTTACCCCAATAACCAAACTAACGCTGAAATATGGATTTCGACCCAAACCCGCCAATTATTCAAAATGATGCTCCAGGTCATAAGAACTGGAAATTCAAAGAATTGAAGATCTACGCATCCACAGAGTGGTTGGCAGATAATAAGAAGAAATATCGCCAGGTGTTTGATCGCCTGGAGACCTCCTATATATACGCAGAACTTTCATTCCACAACAAGCTGTTCGATATTGATGATTGGGAGGTTAATGTGGAACTCCGTTGCTATGTTGTTAAAAAACAACGCAAAGAACTGTGCGCACTTCCTTTTCAACGCAAGGTAAGCAAGTTTGATCCTATAGGATACATCAGAGAAGGGTGGGGGAATAAGGCAGAAGGCGTTTTTTGGAAAAAAGGCGCCTATATTTGGGAGGCATGGATTGAAGGTGAAAAAGTTGGCTCCAAAAATTTCTATGTAGAAGATGCCGGTCGGCCTGTTGTCAAAGGTGATAACCCCTTTTGCAAGATTACTTCCCTCAAAATGTACGAAGGGCCTTATGATGACACCCCAGAATTCGACCGCAATTACCTAAAACGTTTCTACGACGAGGAAACACGTTACGTTTATGCAGAACTGATGCTCAAAAATGTGTTGGTCAGTAAGGCATGGCAATGTGAAGTATTTATCAAATTTTACAACAATGCCCGCGAACTCAAAGGCCAGGTAGTTCGCTTGCATCAGGTGCAAAAGGGAGACGATGGCGTGAAAATCACAGCAGGTTGGGGGTCTAATGTCAAAGGCTCCTGGCGTAGAGATAGGTATACTGCAGAGGTGGTGTTCATGGACCAAACCCTGGCTGCTATGCCCTTCGATGTGGGATCTGACTGGGATTACGGTACCCACCCTGTGTATGTGCCGGAAAAAGGGCTTCAGGTATTCCTGGAGCCTGAACCGGAAGATACTGAATCCTTTGAGGAGGTGCTGGTTAAGCTTGATGCATTGATTGGGTTGACTGAAGTCAAACTCAAAGTGCGGGAACACGCACAATACATTCAATTCCTTCAACTCAGGAAAGAAAAAGGTTTTGCCGAAAAAGATGGCATAAACGTACACTCTGTATTCATAGGCAACCCTGGCACCGGTAAAACAACGGTGGCCAAAATGATGGGAAGGCTCTATAAAAAAATGGGCCTTTTGACCAAAGGCCATGTTCATGAGGTGGATCGCTCGGATCTGGTAGGGGAGTATATCGGCCAAACGGCTCCTAAAGTGAAAGATGCGATTGAGATGGCACGTGGCGGAGTTTTATTTATTGATGAGGCCTATTCCCTTGCTCGCAGCCCGGAAGACAGTAAGGACTTCGGTCGGGAAGTGGTTGAAATTCTGGTTCGGGAATTATCCAACGGACCCGGTGACCTGGCCATCATTGTAGCCGGTTACCCTAAGGAGATGAAAACATTCATGGATTCCAATCCAGGTCTGCGCAGCAGGTTTAAACTCACCTTTGACTTCTCTGATTATCTGCCGCAGGAATTATCCCAGATAGCAGAATATGCAGCCAGGGAAAAAGAAGTTATTCTGGCCAAAGAAGCCAAAGAAACGGTAGATGAACTCATTACAGAAGCCTTCCGCTCCCGCGATCGTGCTTTTGGTAATGCACGTTTTGTACATGATCTGATTGATAAAGCCAAAATTCAACTAGGCCTTCGCCTGATGGCTATGCCTAATGTACGAAACCTCAATCCGGAAGCACTCAAAGTAGTACTTCGGGAAGATGTAGAAAAAGTACAGGTACATCGCAAACGAGCTTTGCCTATTATTCCGGTCGACGAGAAATTACTCACCAATGCCTTGCACGAACTGGATAGCCTTATTGGCATGCAAAATATCAAAAGGGATATTAAGGAACTGGTGGATCTGGTACGTTTTTACCGTGAAAGTGGCAGGGATGTATTGGGGCGCTTCTATTTACACACCGTGTTTGTAGGCAATCCGGGTACCGGAAAAACGACTGTTGCACGGATTCTGACCAAGATTTATAAAGCACTTGGCGTATTAGAGCGAGGTCATACGGTTGAAACTGATCGCCAGGGCCTAGTAGCAGGTTTCGTAGGCCAAACAGCTATCAAAACAGCTGAGCGAATAGAAGAGGCCATTGGAGGAGTGTTGTTTATTGATGAAGCATACGCACTGAGTGCGGCAGCTTCCCGTGGCACACAAGGTGATTTTGGCGACGAAGCCATTCAAACCTTGTTGAAGCGAATGGAGGACCGCCGTGGAGAGTTCTTTGTATTTGTAGCCGGTTATCCGGAAAATATGGATGGATTTCTCAAAGCCAACCCGGGCTTAGCCAGCCGCTTTGATAAAGTATTGCGCTTTGAGGATTATGCCCCGGAGGAACTTCTGGAAATTGCACTATACATGTTCCGACAGGAGAAATATCAGGTGGAAGAAGAAGCGCGTGAACACCTGGGTAAATACATGGCTTTCCTGCATCAATTCCGTGATAAATACTTTGGAAATGCCCGTACCGTACGGCAGGTGGTGATGGAAGCGATTAAAAATCAGAATCTGCGGATATCTGCAGCCCGCGTTACAGAAGAACCAGAAATGCACACCTTGCGCCTGGACGATGTAGCAACCTTCACGTTCGATAAAGATAAACTCAACTTGTTTGTACGCAAAGGAATCGGGTTTGGCAGATAATATTGGGTACTAATTTGCATCTAAATGCAAATTAGTACCGTCCACCGTCCACCGTCCACCGTCTACCGTCCACCGTCTACCGTCCACCGTCCACCGGTTTCGATAATTTCAAGTATTGCAGGAACTCGTTCTTTTTAGCTTCCTTGTGGAAAACGCCACCATAATAAGCAGTCACTGTGCTGCTATTTACATCCTGAATGCCTCTGGAAGATACGCAAAGATGTTGCGCATCAATAACAATAGCCACATCATCGGTGCCAAGAATCTGGCATAGTTCCTGTGCAATTTGCATGGTTAAACGCTCCTGTACTTGCGGGCGTTTGGCAAAGTACTGTACAATGCGGTTCAATTTGGATAAGCCAATAACCTCTCCATTCGAAATATAAGCCACATGTGCCCGACCGATGATGGGTACAAAGTGGTGTTCGCAGTTGGAATAAAACGTAATGTCCTTTTCCACCAGCATCTCTCTATATTGGTATTTATTGTCGAACAAGGCTACTTGAGGCTTGTTTTTAGGATTTAAACCGCTGAAGATCTCTTGCACATACATCTTCGCTACCCGTTTGGGCGTGCCACGAAGGCTGTCATCAGTAAGATCAAGGCCCAGTGTCAACATTATTTCCCGAAAATGGGACTCAATCTTGGCTATTTTTTCTGAATCAGATAAGTCAAAAGCATCAGGCCGAAGAGGGGTCTCCAGAGAGGTCATGAAGTGATCGTCTCCAATTTCATCGTCGGAGAGCAGCAAGGTTTGATTGAAAAAGGATGGAGGATTGGACATAATAAGATTGGTTTGTGCGAGTATTTAAAAGCACAGATATAACCTGTCGAATTGCTTTTTGTTTAATTATTTTGCTTTTTATGAATTAATTTGTTAAACAAAATTCGTGCTTGGGAACTTTAGAATTAATTATCAGGTTAATATCCGTGAAATGATAACCGGCAAACGATTTTGTCAAGGCCATTTCACTAGTGGTTCTCCCACTTAGTTGCTGGAAAATAGGGAAGCAGATTTTAGGGTATGTCAAGGCGTTTGGAGGGCGTAATGCGAGACATTATTACCGACAAACAACGATGACAGGCGCTAAAAGCTGCCGCATGTTTTTCAGAAACTAAGTGGGAGAACCACTAGCCATTGAAAACTAACTCAAAACCACTATGGGACACCAGATTAGTGCTTACAAATCTACAGACATCCAAAAGGAGGTTGCTTATATTGGACGTTCGGCTTTTAATCCGCACCGCAGTCAAATGTATTTTGCCTTAAATTGCCTAGAATTCTACGCCGGCTCAAACGGTATCGGTGCTGAAAGGACGTTCACTAGGCAGGAAATGCTTGCTGCAATGGATTATCTAAAAAGTATAGAAGAACTTGATGAAGAGCGTGAGTTTGTTTCCAGCTGTCTTGATAATATGGAGGAAGAAGGGATCATACTTATAAGCTTCTACTGAAGAAAGAGGCACCGCGCATCCTTAGTCTATCTGTAAGCCCGGCTGATAAAGGTTTTGAGTTTTCGGGGTTTCTACCTTCGTTCTATCTGGCATTGGTAGTATGGTACCGTACAGCGTCACCCCCCCGGAATAGCAGCAATGAGTTTCTGCACATAAGGCCGCTCCGGACGGGTGTAAATCTCCTCCGGATAGCCCAAAGCCTCCATTTGCCCGTTGTTCATGATCAAAAGCCTGTCGCACATCTGTTTGATCACGCTTAAGTCATGAGAGATAAAAAGGTAGGTTAGCCCAAATGTTTCCCGCAATTCCATCAGCAGGTTTAACACAGTTGCCTGCACGGAAACATCCAGGGCAGACACCATCTCGTCGCACACCAGGAATTTAGGTTCCAGTGCCAAGGCCCGGGCAACACAAATCCGCTGCCTTTGGCCACCTGAAAACTCATGCGGATATCGCTGGAAATGATCGGATTTAAGCCCGACAACTTCGAGTAACTCTATGGTTTTCTCCTTCCTTGTTTCATCATTATGGAATAATCGGTGCACCTTCATGGGCTCCAGAATGGCCTCTCCAATGGTCATTTTGGGATTTAATGAGGCATATGGATCCTGAAAAACCACTTGTATCTCCTTGCGGTAGGGCCGGAATTCGGCATCGCTCATCGTGAGCAGGTTCTGTCCTTTGTACAGGATCTCTCCGGAGTGAGCATCCGTCAACCGGGCAATGGTTCTGCCCAGCGTCGTTTTGCCACAGCCGGATTCTCCGGCGAGGCCAAAGGTTTCTCCCGGATACACCTCAAAGCTGATATCCTGCACGGCGTGCGTCCAGTTCGTGGTTTTGCCCCACCAGTTTTTTTGCGCCGGATATTGTACCCGAAGGTTTTTAACCTGCAATAAGGGACTTTGTAATTTGAGCTGTTCCTGACGTTGATGGTCTTCTCCGGTACTAATTACCTTGGCATCAAAACCGCCCCGCTCCAAAAAATCGGACACTGTGGGTAGTCGCCAAAGTTTTCGTTTGAGAGACGGTCGGCATGCCACCAATCCCTTAGTATAAGGGTGTATCGGGTTTTCCAAAATCTGTTTTACGGGGCCCTCTTCAACTATTTTTCCCTGATGCATAACCAAAACCCGATCGCATATTTCTGAAATGACGCCCAGGTCGTGACTGATAAACATCATGGATAAGCCTGTTTCTGCCCTCAATTCCTGCATTAATTCCAAAATAGCTTTTTGAACCGTTACGTCTAGCGCCGTTGTCGGCTCGTCGGCTATGAGCAGATCCGGGTTGCAGGACATAGCCATGGCGATCATAACCCGCTGTTTCTGACCACCGCTGATCTGGTGCGGATAGGCATTGAAAATGCGATTGGGATCAGGCAGTTTTACTTTTTCAAACCAGGCCAATGTTTGTTTTTTGGCTTCTTCAAAAGAAACCTGCTGATGTAATTGTATGGCTTCAGTAACCTGATGCCCGCAAAGGAACACCGGATTAAGGGAGGTCATTGGCTCCTGAAAGATCATGGCAATCTGTGATCCCCGGATTTTCTGCATCTCGGGCTGGGAGGTCTGCAACAGATCTGTACCAGCGTTCTTCCAAAGGATATTGCCACTCAGCCGGCACTTGTCAGATTCCGGTAGTAAGCGCATGACGGATAATGAAGTCACTGATTTTCCAGAGCCTGATTCGCCCACAATGCCAAGTGTTTCGCCATTGGTAAGGGAAAAAGAAATTCCGTCAACTGCGCGGGTAATACCCCGTTCAGAGAGGAAGTCGACGGCTAAGTTGTTGATTTCTATCAGTTTGTCCATGAGGATCCAATCGTCAGCGTTTGCAAAGGTGTGGGTTTCGCGCGGATTATTTTGCAAGGATTTTCCACAGATTTTTTGCCCAGATGATGACTGAACGTACTGAGTTGAAATAATATGAGCCATCCTTGGTCGGGATGGCTCATATAGTATCGTCGAATGATCAGAATGACCTGGTCAATCAGACCCCAAAAGTGCTTTGTGCAAAGTCAACAAACACTCAAACACTCAAAAACTTATTTACGGCTTCGGTTTCGTTTTCACGATTTTGCCATTCGCGTCGATTTGAATAATCTCCATGCCCAGTTCTTTTAGACCCGGCATTGTTTTATTGGCATCTGCAGCCATAAACCAACCCAGATTATTAGGCTGAACAATGGTTTTAGCGGTGGATTGCACATCCTTCAAAGAAAGGTTTTGCACCTTGGCACTGTATTTCTGCCAATAGTCATCAGACAAGTTATATTTCACGATATCTCGAACGCTGCCATTTACCGCAGCATTAGTTTCCCACATACCGCTCATGCCAAGCACTGTGTTTTGCTTGGTTTTGTCAAACTCTGCCTGAGTCATTTGTTTTTCACCAACAAACATATTTACCTCCTTGATCACTTCTTGAATGCTTTCTTTGGTTTTGTCTGTTTGTACTGGTGCAAACACCACGAATGGACGTTGTCCGCGGGTGTTCTGAATAGTTGAACGAGCACCATAACTCCAGCGCTTGTCCTCACGGATATTCATGTTGATCCTGCTGGTAAAGTCACCACCTAAAACATTGTTCATCTGATCGATAGCCACTTCATCTTCCTGACCATAAGGTTTGGTCAAGTATCCGGCAACGATGAGGCTTTGTTGACTTTCTGGGCGGTCAATCAAGAAAATTTTGTTGTTGGTGTTGTTGGTTTTTACCTCAGGAATAACCTTTTTGGTCAGTGTACCTTGTTGCCAAACGCTGAATCGTTTTTCCAGTTTGGCAGTCAATTCTTCAATTGTTATATCGCCTGTAACAACGATGGTGGCGTTGTTCGGACGGATCCATTTGCTGTAAAATCCTTTGATGTCGTCCAGGGTGATATTATTTACAGATTCCTCTTCACCTGAGCCGGTCATAGGCATAGCATAAGGGTGATTTTCGCCATAGAGCAATGTAGGCATTACGCGCATTACCATGCTTTGCGGATTTTTCTTCTCATTCTGAATGCCGCTTACCTGTTGTATTTGAAGACGTTTGAAATCGGCATCCGGGAAAGAAGGGTTCAATACCACGTCGGCTAGTAGATCCAGACTAGGGTCCAGACTTTGCTTCAGCGTATTAAGACTCACATAGGAATTATCCAGATCAGAGAAGGTGCCCAGACTTGCGCCCAGTAATTGCAGTCGTTCGTTGATTTGCAGCGAGTTCATGTTTTTGGTGCCTTCATCTAACATATCCATCCCAAGTTTTGCCAGGCCGAGTTTGCCGTCAAATTTGTCTGTGCAATAACCTGCATCAAACATGATATTAGCAGAAATGGTTGGACTTTCTGTGCGTCGAGCTAAAACGACTTTCATGCCATTTTTGAGGGTGGCACGCTGAATAGACGGGAATTTAGCACTTACATTTTTGTCTACCTCAGGAGCTTTTGACCGATCGGCTTCAGTATTTGTAACAGAGTATTCCGGGAACGGATCGCAAATCATGGTAATATCGCCGTCAGAAAGCCATTTTTGGCAAACCATCTGTACATCTTTGATGGTAACCTCATTCAACCAGGTGTTATAGGTTTTATAGAAATCAGGCTTGTGGCCATATACTTCATTTTCAGCTAACAGGTCGCTTTTTCCTCCAAAGCCTCCAATACGTTCCAAACCTTTGATGAAGCCGGCAAAATAGGATGCTTTTACACGCTTCAACTCTTCCTCGGTTGGACCATTTTTAATGAACTCATCAAGGATTCCGCGTACTTCAGCCTCAACTTCCTCAACGGTTTTACCTTTTTTAACATTCACCATGAAAGTGAATGTCCCGCCAATTTCAGAGGGGCCGTTGAAGCAGTTAGCGGAGGTGCAAATTTGTTTTTCGTAAACCAGTTTTTTGAACAATCGGCTGCTTTTTCCAGCTGATAGCACGCTTGACGCGATATCCAATGCAGCGTTTTCTTTATTTCCCCATTCCGGAGTATTCCAGGAGATCACAATACGGGATTCAGTTACCCGGTCCTGATAATGAACGCGCTTACTGCCGGTTCGTTTGGCTACATTTACTTCAGGCCGGGCAATTGTTGGCCCAGCCGGGATGTTGCCGAAGTATTTCATCACTTTTTCGTAGGCAGCATCTGGTGTAATATCCCCAGCAATGACCAATACCGCATTGGCTGCGCCATAGTAGGTTTTGAACCATTCGTGTACATCTTCAACACTGGCTGCATTTAGGTCTTCCATTTCACCAATTACCGTGTGACCATATGGATGGTGGGGAGGGTAAGCTTCTTTTTGCAAGATATCCCATCCTTTGGCATAAGGTTGGTTCTCTCCCTGGCGCTTTTCGTTTTGTACTACGCCCCGTTGTTCGTCTAGTTTGCCCTGATCAATAGCACCAAGCAAGTGGCCCATACGGTCACTTTCCAGCCAAAGTACCTGATCCAGCGCTCCAACGGGTACATTCTGGAAGTAGTTGGTTCGGTCATCATTGGTTGTACCGTTTAGATCTGTACCACCAATGGCTTCAAGGGCTTGAAAATAATCGGTATTGAAGTGTTCAGAGCCGTTAAACATCAGGTGTTCAAATAAGTGAGCAAAACCTGATTTTCCTGGCTTTTCATTTTTGGATCCAACATGATACCAAACGTTAACAGCAACAATGGGCGCTTTATGATCCTCATGTACAATGAGTCGAAGACCATTGGGTAGAACAAACTTCTTAAAAGGCACATCAATTGCATTGGGATCGTAAGTTGGCAGATCCTGCGCCAACATGGAAAGGGCTGAAAATAAGATAAGCCCCAGCAGTGATAGTCGTTTCATAACTTCGTTTCTGTGAATGATTAGGATTGGTGCGAATAATTCTTCGGTGTGATCTGGATTGAAAGCCATGGTTGGCAAAATCGCGGCCGAAGATGGGTCTAAAATTGCCAGAAAAGACAAAGTTTTGGATGAAAAGTTGGATTGTCAGGCTGAATAATCGACTAACAGCAATATATAGCTACAAATAAAAAAACCGGAGCGTGAGACAACGCTCCGGTTCATGACAGGAAGGATTACTTAAATGAAGTGCAATAAAGCGTGTTCTAATTATGGTACAAAACAAGGATTAAAAGGTCCCCAATTCCGATGGAACTGTATGAAAAGAAGGACGTTGAAATAACTTCAATATTCCTTTCTTAGGTGGTTTTCATAACTGCTCAGCACCTCTCCTGACAAAAGAGATTAACCGGGGGTGAAGGTGTTAAAATGAACTTAATCGATTAAAGATTAAACGCTTACGCGAAAAAGAAAGATTATTTTAGGCGGAGGCCCAATATTTTTAAGCAACGGTAGAATTGTCTTCCAGTTTGGGGTTAAGGCATGATTTCATTCCAGATGATATAGTCACCATTGTTGTACTTCCCACCTTTGTCTGTTCCTGGTTCAACATTCCCAGTGTTAGAGGTGTTTCCATCATCAGATGTGGTGGTTGATGTTGGAGCATATGTGGTCAGGAGCAGATGTGCAAGCAGGAGGAAGATATTCATGTTGGGAGACGTTTTATGTTGTGAATCAAAATCTGTCACAAAGGTCAAAACGTCGCCTTTCCCAAAAAAGGACAGAAACCCTGATTTCAATACAGGCAGATTTGGGCATAGATATACCCGTGCCTCCCAGCGCTGCTGTGGATAGGTCAAAGAACTAAACAACCTTAGGCAGATGCACTACTTTAGTCTATTAGATGAAAGTAGCGCACATATATGATTATTGCTATTGCAAATGGTGTTACATTTGTCTGGTTAATTTAGTTACAAAGGTAATTGGCGCCCCAAGACCTGAAAAAGGACAATTTTCCCGGAATCAATACATGGAGAATTTATGTGTTATGAATTTTTTCATTCATTAAAAGCTATATGGATTTTGATGCTCTGAAAGATCTGGTCAAAACCATCACCCGAAACAAGGTCAAACAAATTGAAGTGCTTGGCAATCCGGGTGAAGATGGCAGCAGGGTGGAAGCCCTGTACGATGCCATTGCCAAGGATAAGGTAGCATCTGATGAAGCTGCTGCTCAATTCCTTTATGGTGAAGACGAATCAGCTAAATCTCAGGCCTATCTGAGATTGAAAGGCCGTTTGGAGAGAAACCTGCTGAATACGGCTTTTTTCGTGGATGTTAACCAGCCAATGTTCAACGAAAGAGCCAAAGCATGGTACAATTGTTATCGGGATTTTGCAGCCGGATATATATTACTAGGCCGTGAGGCCAGAAAAGCCGGGATCCATGTGCTGGAACAAGTGTTGGAGCAAGCAATAAAGTATGAATTTATCGAATTAACCACAGAGATTGCAGGACGGCTAAGGCGTGAATTCTCCAGAGCAGCCAGCTCAACGGCTATGCATGAGCGATACTCAAAAATTCACCGGGAATATGAGGCCAAACGCAGACTGGAGTTGCAGGCGCTTGAACATTATGAAGCGCTTGTTTCCTATTATATCGTTAAGCGATCGCCCAATGAGGAGATTCACAAACATGCTTCTGTTTTCTACGACGAACTGAAACCATTGACAGACAAGGCGGATACCTGCCTTTATTATTACCATACCTCCCAAATTGGTATCATCAAATACTTGTCGGTTAATAATATCCCGGAAGTACTGAAGATATGTAATGAAGCGCTGGGGGTTTTAAGAGATCGAAAGAATACCAACCGGGAAACTCTGGTGGCATTTGCCGGACAAAAATTAGCCTGCTTTATCCAATTGCGAAGATTTGATGAAGAAGGAGACACCATTGCAAACTATGCCCTTTCTACCTCTGAGGAGGGATCCTATAATTGGTTCCGGTCTCTTGAACTTTACCTCTATTACAACCTGTTTGCCCGGAGATATGACAAAGCGCTGGAACTTTTTGAAAAAGGCGTGAAACACCCTAAATTCGAAACACTAAATGGGGCCGCACGCGACAATTGGCAGCTTTTTGGGGGATATATCCACCTTTTAGCTGCTTTGAATAAACTTCCTCAAGCTAAAGTAGAAAGTGTTGTAGGAACTTTCAGATATGCCAGGCTCTCCAACGAAATTACGGTGCTCGACAAGGACAAGCAGGGCATGAACATTCCGCTGGTACTACTTCCTGTTATCTATAACCTGGTTAAAGGAACGTTTGATAACGCAGATATTTCACCGGAATCACTTGAAAAATATCGCAAACGATACCTGGACAATGATATGAACCGCCGCAGCGCGGCGTTCCTGAATATGCTCATTGCCTATGCCAAACGCGACTATCAATCGGCAAGTGCGGAGAAGAAAATCAAAAAAGAATTAGAGGTTCTGGAAAAGGAGCAGCCATTAGTGGCGGGGCAAACCTATGCCGTGGAGATTATTCCTTATGAAGACATCTGGGAAATGATGACTGAAATAGCAGCGAAAAAATAATTTACTGTTTGTACGGTAAAAATACTCCTCCACTTTTTTTATCAGATTACCTGCAAGATCCACCGGAAAGAGAATACTTTTTCTCTCCGGTTTTTTCAAGGGTCATTTGATGGGTAAGCGCCAGCGATTCCAGAACCTTTTCTATAGACTGACTTGTTAGCGGGGCGCTGTGCGGACATTCCCCCATTCTCGTGTTATTTAATAAAATGGCTACACCATAATATTGTTCCAAATCTTTAACCACCTGGCTAAGAGGGGTACCCACAAATTCCAAACCTCCTTTTTGCCAGGCCAGTTCGTTCATGGAAGCAGGTTTGGAAATGGTGATTTTTCCTGCGTTATGGTCAAATTCTGCTTTTTGCCCGGCTGTAAGGATCGGACCTTCCTCTTTGGCATTTGGCGCAAAACGCACTTTGCCGGATTGCACGAGTACTATGGTTTTTGCTTCTTCTTGCCGAATATCAAATTCGGTACCTAATACCTGCACATATCCACCTGCTGCCAATTCAACTTTAAATGGATGGTAGGGGTCATGAGCTACCTTAAAAAATCCTTCACCTGTCAGTTTTACGCCACGGATAGATCCGCTCAGGCTTTTAGGATAGGTCAGACTACTTCCTTTCCGTAACCAAACCTGGCTTCCATCAGGCAAAATGAGCGATTTCTGATCTGATGCTGCTATAGCTTCCATGTTTTCAGGGCCTGAAAAATGATTCCAGCTCCAGATGGAAACAACCAGAATAGCAATGGCTGCGGCTATTCGTAATAATGCCCTACTAGATGAAACGCGCATTGGTGCGGTCTCAGTGGCGCGTATACGAGCCTGAACCTTTAAAAAATCACGGGATAGATCAGGTTGAAAGGTTTTTCCATATCCTTCCGTTTTATCCCAAACACGCTTCAAGCCTTCCGCTAATTGCTGGTTTTGCTCTGATGAACGTAACCAATGCTCCAGCACAGGCAATTCATTCGCCTGGATTTCTCCGCTGAACTTTTTTTGCAGTAGTAAGAGGTATTCGCTTTCTTTCATGATCTGTTTGTGGAATTTTCACTTCGGGTTTACATCTGCAAGACAAAATATCAAAGGTGTCCCCCTATGCGTTAAGCCACCATTTTAGGCACAAAATGACAACCGGCGACAAATCACCATGTTGGGTTAGGGCATCCCGGAGAACCTTCATGGCTTTTGTGATTTGATTTTCAATGGTTTTCACAGAAATGCCCAGTTTTTCCGCTATTTCTTTGTGTGAAAGCTGTTCAAACCTGCTCAAATTGAATACCAAACGGCATTTTTCCGGCAGGGTATCGATGGCAGCATGTAACACGGTCTCTAAATTTTCCTGAGTCTCCCTTGTATGCATTTCCTGCTCAGAAGAGTCGGCCATTTTGGTCAAAATATCGGAATCATCAAATTGGAATCTTTTCTGCGATTTGATAAAATTCAGAGATTTGTTGACCGCCGCCCTTCTTAAATAGGCCCTTAAAGAGGTATGGATGTCTATATGCTCCCGTTTGTTCCACAAGTCAACAAACAATTCCTGAGCCAAATCCTCACAAGTACTTTCGTCTGGAATCAATCTGTAGATATCAGTAAGGAGCAAAGGATAATGGCGGTTGAATATCTGCCGCAAGGCGCCCTCATTGCCAAACCTCAGGGCTGAAAGCAGTTGTTGTTCTGAAGTATCCATGTGCGGAGAGATATTCGGGTGACGATGAGAATTGCCATCAACAAAGTGCTCTAAAGGTACTAAGTTGAAATTTTAACGAAAAAATTTTTATTCTGAACAGGGCGCTTTTTTGGGCTGTGTTAAGAAATTATTATCATTTATTTTTTGCAAATAAAAATATTATTCTGAAAACGCCTCGATAAATAGCAATAAACCATTTAGAGTTTGTCAGGGCAAAAAATTTTCTCTGTTTTGTCGCGTAGGGGCATTTAAAGTGAACAATGTCTTAATAACGACAATGCAAATAAACACAATCCGCTAAAATAATCTTTACCATGGACACTAAGAACGCTCTGGCAGTATTGGAAAGCAGCCCGCTTTTTGCGGTACTAACCCCTGATGAACGTGTACTATTGCAACGTGGCGCCACGCTGCAAACCTACAGCAAACATTCCGTGTTATACAAACCCGGGCAAACAGCAACCAAGGTATATTTTATGCTGAAAGGAGTTGTGAAAGTTGCTGTTCACGCTGAAAAGAAAGATATCATCAAATACGTGGTGCGCCCTGGCGGACTGTTTGGAGAATCTTGCCTGACAGGTGATAATCTGCGTCGTGATTTTGCGTATGCCATGGACGATCAGCTGGAAATCATGGAGTTGGATGCTCAGGCCGTTCTTGCAGTAATGAAAAACAATTTTGTGTTTGCTCAATCGCTGTTGCATTTCCTTGGCGAACGCCTCCGCTACACAGAAAGTCAACTGGAAAATGTAGTACTTAAAGACTCTCGTAGTCGAATTGTAGAGTATTTGCATCAAATGGGTCATGAACAAGGCCGCAAAGTGGGCCTGGAAACCCTGGTTAAACATAATATGACACACCAGGATATTGCTGACCTGACTGGAACCAGCCGTCAAATGGTTACAGCGGTGCTGAATCAACTCAAGCGCTCCAACGTTCTGTATTTTAACCGGAAGAAAATTTTGTTCCGTGATTTACAGGCACTGCCACTTGGAAGCTAAAGTTAAATAAAAGAAGAAGTTGCTGTTTAAGACAACCCAATACCTGAACAGCGCATCCATATTCAACCCTCTCTAAACCAATTAGATTTGCTTCATACGATAGAATGGGTTTTGTTCAAGCGACACGCGTAATGCGTTGTCGCTTTTTTTTGTATTCTTTTATCCATTCCATCTATTGGATTTTTTAAACCGAACATCAATTTGTTCCTTTGATGATTGATTTATCCTTTCTTTCCCATGCGCAACTTCATACAAATTCTGCTTTGCACGCTCCTTTTTTCCACGTATCATTTGCGGGCCCAAACCCTTGAATTACCCCGATATCCAACTGCGGAGGAAAAAAGTCTTGGGCAGCCGGTAACTCTGGTCCCAATCGGCATTACAACTCCGCCTGCAAGTCCGGTTAGAACGATGGCTGAGTGGGAAGAGTTACAGGCCTTGCTGGTTACCTGGAACGGACAAAACACCATCCTGACGGAAATCGTCCGGGCTGCCAGACTGGAGTGTAAGGTTGTAATCAGTTGTGAAAATCAGACGGTGGTAAACCAGGCTAAGAACAAATTAACCACCAGTGGTGTAGACATTACCACTAACGTTGAATTCGTCATAGCACCCAATAATTCCATTTGGGTTCGGGATTACGGCCCTAACTCTGTTTACTCCAATGATATAGACTCCCTTTACTTCGTGGATTGGATCTACAACCGAACCAATCGCCCCAAAGACGATACCATTGCTACCACCCTGGCGCCTTATTTTAATGTGCCTCTTTATAGCACCAGCGCTGCTCCAACTGACATGGTTAATACAGGTGGGAATTTTATGTCGGATGGCATGGGTACTGCCTTTTCTTCAGCCCTAATCCTGGAGGAAAATGAGCCCGGCAATCCCTACGGTGTTACGGCCAAAACAGAGATGCAAATTGATCAAATACTGGAGGACTTTATGGGTATCAACCGGTATGTCAAAATGGAACCCTTGCCTTATGATGTCATCAACCATATTGATATGCATATGAAACTGCTGGATGAAGAGCGCATCCTGGTGGGTCAATATCCTCCAGGTATTGCTGATGGCCCTCAAATCGAAGCCAACATTCAGTATGTTTTGAGCAACTTCCAAACCTCCTTTGGTACCCCTTACAAAGTGGTCCGGATCCCAATGCCCCCGGAAGGAAACCTGTATCCGAATAATGGCGGCGACTACCGAACCTACGCAAACGCAGTTTTTGTCAATAAAACCATTATTGTCCCGTTTTACCAACAGCAATACGACACTACTGCCCAACGGATTTGGGAAGAAGCCATGCCCGGATATAAGGTAGTTGGTATCAACTGTAACTCCATTATCCCTTCATTGGGAGCCATCCATTGCATTACCAAGGAGGTTGGGGTGAATGAACCGTTGCGTATTGTACATCAGGCATTGGAATGTCAGGACAATTCGGAGCAGCCGATTGCCTATCCGGTGTATGCCAAAATTCAACATCGCAGCGGGATTGCAGGCGCAAAAGTGTATTTCACCACGGATTTAAACGGGCCCTGGCAAAGTACCGACATGTATCAGGGAATTATTCCGAATGATGACTGGTTCGGATCTATACCGGCACAAACACCCGGCTCAACGGTCTATTATTACATAGAGGCACTATCTGTGAGCGGAAAGACCATTACCCGCCCACTTCCTGCTCCGGAAGGTTGGTGGAAATTTTGTGTAAAACAAAGTTCCAGCGCTCAGGATTTGCTTGCATCCCTGGAGGAAATTTATCCCAACCCGGCGTCTGCAATCACCGTGGTGCCCGTTAAGGCTGCCAATAAAGTACAGGGCCGAATTACGATTTTTAATAGTCTGGGTCAGGAGGTTCAAACATTGTTCTCTGGCGAAATTCCTGGTGGTCATTCCAATTATTTCCTGGATGCGGGTAAACTTCCTGGTGGAACCTATTGGGTAAGATGCCAGGCCGGAAATCAAGTCAGCACCCGAAAACTGGTGATAAGGTAAAAAAGCGGAAAGAAGGCACGAAGTGTCGGCACAAAGGCGCGGAGACACAAAGACGCTAAGACGCTAAGACACTAAGACACAAAGGCACAAAGCGGGTCGGCTGAAAGCCGACCCGCTTTGTGCCTTTGTGCCTTTGTGCCTTTGTGCCTTCGTGCCTTTGTGCCTTCGTGTCCACCCCTCGTGCCTTCAGCCCTGAGCTTTGTGCCTTTAATTAATTATTTTGAATCCGGTGTATTTCCAAAGTGCCTTCGGAATAAGTATGCCTTCTGGCGTTTGGTTGTTTTCCAAAAGTGCCGCAACGATCCGGGCCAGTGCCATAGCGGAACCATTCAGGGTGTGGGCTAATTCTGTTTTGCCACTTTCATCCCGGAAACGCAGTTTGAGGCGATTGCTCTGGAATGTCTCAAAACAAGAAACAGAACTTACCTCAAGCCAACGTTTTTGCGCGGCAGACCATACCTCAAAGTCGTAGGTTTTGGCAGAGGCAAATCCCATATCACCACCGCAGAGAAGCAGAATACGGTATGGGAGTTCGAGTTTTCGCATGATTCCCTCCACATGTCGAACCATACCTTGTAATGCTTTGTAGGATTGATCCGGATGCTCAACCCGGACAATTTCTACTTTGTCAAATTGGTGTACACGGTTTAGTCCACGCACATGAGCGCCGTAAGACCCCGCTTCACGGCGGAAGCATGGCGTATATGCGGTCATTTTTACCGGAAGTTCTTTTAAAGGGAGAATCTCGTCCCGAACAATATTGGTAACAGGAACCTCAGCCGTAGGAATCAGGTACAGATTATCCACAGTGCAATGGTACATCTGTCCTTCCTTATCCGGCAATTGGCCGGTGCCGCGGGCAGATTCCTCATTTACCAAATGCGGGGGAAGGATTTCTTCATAGCCAGCTTTCACAGCCTCGTCCAGGAAAAACTGAATGAGTGCCCGTTGTAGTCTGGCGCCTTTGCCACGATAGACAGGAAAGCCTGCCCCTGTGAGTTTCACCCCAAGCTCCAGGTCGAAAATCTGATATTTTTTAGCCAGTTCCCAGTGTGGTTGCGCATCCTCCGCAAGGGTAGGGAAGGGCTTGGTCCAATCCTTGGCCACCTTATTGTCCTCAGGTGTTTTTCCTTTCGGCACACTTTTGTGCGGGCAATTGGGAACGGTATACAACATCTCATCGAGTTGAGACTTGAGGCTCTCCATTTTGTCTTCCAACAATTTACTGCTGACTTTAAGCTGCGCAACCTGGGTTTTAAGTGCTTCAGCCTCATCTTTTTTGCCTTGCCCCATCAATGCACCAATTTGCTTGGCCAATTTATTGCCTTCAGCCAATGAATCATCCAGTTCTTTTTGAGTAGCTCTTCTGGCATCATCCGTTTGAATGATTTGGTCAATCACGCGGATTTGAGCAGTAGTCCAGTTTCTTTTGCGAAGCCCTGCAATGATTCGCTTTTTTTCCTCCCGTATTACTTTGAGTTGGAGCATAACGTACTTTAGTAGTGTTTTTTTAAGGGAATCCTTCCGTTTGGAAAATATGGTTTTGGATAATTTTTAGCAAAAGCTGAAAAAAACGCCACAAGATATGCTGAATTTAAAAACAGAATTATCTTTGCAGCGTTCAATACGAGTATTGATGCCAAATTTAATCCATTTGGCTGCTGCCCCACTCGTTTTTCCCACACTATCTCCGTTGTGATAAACCGCTTCAGAAGGCAGGAATAATCCTTTCTTTGCTTTTCAACAGGCCAGATACCGATCAACCACTCTTTTTTAGGTTTTTTTATTAAAAAACCATCATTCGCCAAAAATAACAAGTCTCAGGCAACGATACCGGCCTTAAACAGCCTCTATACGTTGCCAATTTAAACAAATTCTCAACTTTCCCCACCATCCTGCGCGATCTCTCTGCTTGCCAACGCTTCGGCATCAGAACGCGCAAGCATATTTTAACTTTTTTATTCCCACCCATGTACGACATTTTGCAGCTCAACGACAAGTTGGTGACAGAGCTCAAGGAAATTGCCCAGAACCTCGGCGTCAAGGGCATCGCCAAATTCTCCAAACAGGATTTGATTTATAAAATCCTGGATGAACAAGCCCTGGCTGAAAAAAATGCAGCCAACCGGATTGTTCCCATTGTGGAAGAACCCAATCCACAAACCGGCCGCAGAGCCAGAAAAGTAAAAACTTCTGAGGAAGAAGAAAGCCCAAAAGCTGAAGAGCCGGCAGCACCGCCCGTAAAAGCTCCTAAACTTCCTCCCGTTCGAAAAGAACGCGCTTCTGAACCGCCACCGCCTCGTGTACAGGAAGTAAATCGCCCTGTACATGAACCTAAACGCGACAGAGAGCAACAACGTTCCATTCCGGATAATAATCGGAATCCACTACCCAGACGCGATGACCGCCAGGATCGCAGAGATCAGGGGCGGAACAATCCCAATGATAACCGCCGTGATCAACAGCCGCGTCCGGAAGGTCAAAATCGCAGCAGAGACCGCTGGGAAGACCGTAGGGACCGTCGCCAAAGAGAATGGGAAGATCGCCGTCGCGAACGTCAACAGCCGCCACGCCCGGGTCAGCCTGGTTTGTTTGATTCGGATGCCGCACGTTTACAAAACCTGGAAGAAGATTATGTTGCACCGGTGAATCCAGGCGAAGACGATGAGGAAATGGTGCCAATGCACCGCCCGTTCGCACCGTTGGCGGGTGGTCAGCCAGAGCCGGTACAGGATCAGCCAAAGCAAACCGCGCCAGAGCCTGTTGAGGTAATGCCCGCAACGGTACATAAAGAGCGTTTTGATGTGGAGTTGGATGGCATTGTAGAAGGTCTTGGCACTTTAGAAATGATGCCCGACGGATACGGTTTCCTTCGTTCCCCGGATTATAACTACCAAACCAGCCCGGATGATATTTATGTGTCGCCATCCCAAATCAAACTGTTTGGTTTGAAAACCGGCGATACTGTACGTGGCGCGATCCGCCCACCCAAAGAAGGCGAAAAATATTTTGCCCTGTTGAAAGTGGCTAAAATCAATGGCCTCGATCCTAAAGATGTAAGAGACCGGGTACCGTTTGACTATCTGACCCCACTGTTCCCAACGTCCAAATTCTCTTTGCTTACCAGCCCAACCGGGCGTGATTTTGGTAACCGGATCATTGATTTGTTTACCCCTATTGGTAAAGGTCAGCGTGGCTTGATTGTGGCCCAGCCTAAAACAGGTAAAACTTTCCTGTTGAAAGATATAGCCAATGCGATTACCAAAAACCACCCGGAATGTTACGTGATCGTGTTGCTGATCGACGAACGCCCCGAGGAGGTAACCGATATGCGCCGCAATGTGAAGGCCGAAGTAGTGGCCTCAACCTTTGATGAGGCTGCTGAAAACCACGTACGCCTTGCCAATATCGTGTTGGAGAAATCCAAGCGAATGGTAGAATGCGGTCACCACGTGGTGATTCTACTCGATTCCATCACACGTATGGCGCGTGCGTACAACACCGTAGCTCCGGCAAGCGGTAAAGTGCTTTCCGGTGGTGTGGAAGCCACAGCGCTGCAAAAACCCAAGAAGTTCTTTGGTGCTGCCCGTGCTATAGAAGATGGCGGCTCCCTGACCATTCTGGCTACGGCCCTGATTGATACCGGCTCTAAAATGGACCAGGTTATCTTCGAAGAATTCAAGGGTACCGGTAACATGGAATTGCAACTCGATCGTAACCTGGCCAACCGCCGTTTGTATCCGAGCGTAGACCTTACCAAGTCCAGCACACGTCGCGAAGATTTGTTGTTGGACAAGGATACCCTCCAGCGTATGTTCATCCTGCGCAACCACCTGGCAGATATGAAGCCGGAAGAAGCGATGGAGTTCATGAAAAAACACATGATGCACTCCAGCAGCAACGAAGAGTTTTTAGAGGGTATGAACCGATAAGTTGGACCTTGGATTTTTGGAGATTAGACAATGGACTTGTACTCAATGTGGCCTAGGAGCTGTGCGGGTACAAGTCCATTTTTTGTAGGCTGGTTAAAAAGCGAACACATTTTTAATTTGATAGGAGATGCTAAAATTGCCCCGTCCTACAGGGCTCGCCAGAATAGTTGCCCCGTCCTTCAGGGCTCGCCAGAATAGTTGCCCCGTCCTTCAGGGCTCAACAAAATAGTTGCCCCGTCCTTCAGGGCGGGGGAGAGAGATTTTAGGGGCTTCAGCCCCCTATCTATGTAGGGCTAAAGCCCTTGTGTTCATAATCATCCCAAATCTTGTTTTTTTGATTAGATTGCTTGTTTTTGTTTAAAATTTGCTCCACCTTAATGTTTATGGCGTACCCTGGAGCTTTCAGTTAACTGATTTAATCTTTTATAAGGGCTTAAAATCAGGATATGTATTAGATGGGCATTAAAAGTTTTGCCAATTTTTGTCATATTGTTATTTTTTAGGCCCTGTAATCAGCGCGCTTATCCTGGATTATTTATGGCGAATCTTTGAAAAGTTAGGCTATTCCGATGGCTCGGGATGGCGAGCAACCTTATTTTTTACCCTTAAACATTTTTCTACAATGAAAAACTGGTTATTATCAACGCTTCAAAGCTTCAACATTAAGCTAATAAAAACTCTGTTGGTTATATTGCTTCTCAATTCTACCCAAGTTGGTTTTGCACAAGAACCAGAACTCTGTACGTTCAGTGCGGTTCCAAATCTGACTTGCGACGGCGTTTCAGTAACTTTTACTGCGGGAAATCCTAATTTCCCCAATAATTATTGGGATTTTGGTGATGGATCTCCAATAGTAATGGGAGGCATGCAAATCAGCCACAACTACGTGGATGTTAACCCTTATTCTCCCACATTAAAGGCAAGGCATAGCTACAACAATCAGGATTGGTGTGAAAAAGAAGGCTTTCTTCCAGATATACTTGTAGGGACAGGATGTGGCAGTAATCGAAAAATAAGCCAATTATTATCGACGGGTGTTTTACCTGCTAACGAACTCATTGGCAGGGATTTATATGTTTTTGGCAACCTGGAAATCGATGTTCCCTACATCTTCAATCAATGCAAAATCTTGGTCAGACCTGGAGGGCAAATAATAGTTAAATCTGGAGGTACACTCACCTTAAGGAACAACACTATAGCAGATGCGCTTTTTATTTCTGGGAGTGCTGATTGTCGAAACCTTTGGAATGGTATAGAAGTCTTTTCCGGTGGTTCTTTGATTACAGATGGCGCCACCATTCAGAACGCCTACTTTGCTGTTCGCCCGATTCGGGACAATCCGAACAGCTTGCCAGTTTTGAGTCTAAAGCAAACGACATTTAAGAGGAATTTTGTTGGTATCTATTCTGCCAACGGGAATTTTGTGCTTTCAAACTTTAGAGACAATACCTTCGAAGGTTCAGGCAACACCGCAATCTATCCAGCAAGTGTTTGCAGCCAGGTTAATGGGTTGCCTTACGCTCAAAGGACTTATTGCGGCATCTATTTCAACGGTTCGCTTGGAGGAAGCCTGCTAATGCCAAATAAATCGATCAACAATGTATTCAAAAATTTGCAGGCAGGCATTGTTTGTATTAATGGCACCAGCTTCATTCAAGGTTGCCGTTTTGAAAACATTAATTATCTGCCCAATAATTCTGCACTTTATCAGGCGACAGCCATAACATTCATTGATAATTTTGGGAAAAAATCTTTATCCGTAGTTGGATTGGGCAAATTGGGAACTCCAACTGTGAACAACTGCGAACGAGGTATCTACGCTACTACTTCATCACACCCTTCGGCACTTAATATCTCGAACTGCCGGATGATTGAAGTGCAAAATGGTATTGATATTGATGCAACAGGAATAGGAAATTTTTCGAAGGGCATAATCAAGGAAAATTCCATCGGATGTACCAAGCACGTGCCCAATATAAAACAGCGTTCAACAGGAATTGAATGGAAGGATCCAAGTATTTTTTTAAGTGACTTTTCGATTACCGGGAACGATATTGTTGTTGACCAACCAGAGGCAGTAATGTTACCTGGTAATCCCGAAATTATTCCAACGGCTATTCAGGTAGTAGCAATGCACCTTCAGACATCAAACAACGCGATGACATTAAAAATCAGTTCAAATGTTATTGATTTAGTCAACGGATTGAATGGTATTGTAGTAGAAAATGTTGCAAATGCTGAAATTATAGAAAACGTAATAGATAATACAACTGAACCCCAGATAGGAGTAATTTTTCGTTTTATTTGGGTGTTTGGCGGTTTTAATAATTCAATTGTTTGCAACACCGCCACCAACTTTTTAGATGGACTTTTCGAAATTGGTGGTGTCATTTGCGAAGGCACGCTTAACGTGAATGTTAGCAAAAATACATTAACAAATCAACAAGTAAACCTTGCATTTGTAGGTGATCATGGGACTGACTGCACTGTTTCTTATAATGATTTCACCCAAACATTTTTCCCAAATCTTGGTGCAAGTATTGTATACAATGAAGCGCGAACTGGCCCTCAATATCTGCGGGGTAATGACTGGATTGGCAATTTTTCTAGTGCTCAGTTTGGTCAAGGTGGTGGCTCTTTCAGTTATTGCGAATCCTTGTATCATGTATCAAATCAAGCCAATACCCATGATGTTTTGTTTGGCAATCCCATGGATTGTGACGGTATAACCGGAAATGATCTATGGTTCACAACTTTAGAAGTTGTGGAAGATGATCTCAGTTGATCTAATTTTACTAACAATGATACACCTGTAAAAAATGCTGCCGACCTTAACTTGGCAGGTGGTGGGCTTAGTCTTAGCTCAGGATACAAGTGGACCGGAGAATTAGAACTTTATAGAAAATTCACAGAAAACCCAAACTTGGCAATAGGAGATCCGATAATCAATGGTTTTTTGCAAGCGCAACAAGGCCAGCCTGTGGCTTCTACGTATGGGGTTCGACATGGCATCAATGGTATCGAAAGGAATATCTCAGCTATTTTGCTGAACAATATTCAAAGCACTTTGCTGCAATTGGAGGTAAATGAAGCTAATTTGCTTGTTGTGTTGGAAAACATAGATACCGATCCTAGTGCCATGGCATCCTTAATGGCACTCAGTGCTCAGACTGCGGAATTAGAGCAATTGCTTCAAACGCATTTGGCATTGGCATTCAGTAGCATGTCGTTTAGCGCAACCTCTGTGCAAAATACAAATAATAGCATTAGTCCTTCAATTGTACCATGTGCGAATGAGCGTTACATCAATGGGCTATATCTGGAAACGCAAGTCATTGCTCCTCGAGCTCTTACAGCAACAGAGTTGCAATCAGTGAGTCAGATTGGCACAAGTTGCCCAAAAGATGCGGGTAGTGCGGTCTACTTAGCGAGGGCTTTATACTATCTGCAAACAGGAGTTACATTAGTAGCGAATTGTAATGGTTTTGTTCCGCCATTTAATACGTCTGAACGAAACAAGTTAACATTAGAATCATTCTACGATTTTACAGTGATGCCCAATCCAGCAGATGGTAGTGTTCAGATAAATCTTGGTGCCAATCGAAGCGAAAGTACATTGTTCATAACCGACTTATGGGGCAAAATTATCCTCCAGCATAAAATATCTGAATCATTTGAAGAGAGTTTTCTTACGCTTTCAACGGAAACTTTGGCGAATGGAACATATTTTGTTTCAATCAAAGACAATGCCGGGAAATCTCAGACCAAAAAGCTGACCATCATTCATTAACACATAGGGCAGGGTATTTATTCATTGGATACCCTGCCTCTCTCTTTTTCGACTATGAAAATTATTTTAAGTGCTGTATTTCTGTTCTTCGCTACTGTTACCCTGGCTCAAAAACATGACTATATGTGGCCACTTGGGTTTGGGCCAAACAAAAGCGAGTATCGCTTTTTCTGCGATTTCAAAAGCGATACTCCAATTATTACTTTAAGACAAGACACATTCAGCACAGGTCTATTTACTGCCGCTTATAGCGATAAAAACGGGCAAATACTTTTTTTTTCAAACGGCCAGAGATTATTTGATAAGTATGGTGCAATTGTAGAAAATGGGGAAGATTTAAATCCTACAATTGTAGAGTGGAATTCACAACATCAGAATAGTTATCCTGGTGGACAATCAGGCTTCTTTCTTGAAAATCCCGATGATCAAAACACAATCTTTTTTATAAGTTTGGATTGGGGGGCGCACCCAGCCCAAGAATGGCCTTATAGGTACGTAGGTCAAAATCTGGTGGTGGCCACTATAGATATTTCGGCCAATAATGGCTCGGGAAAGGTGTTAGAGAAAAATAAAGTTTTACTCACCGGCACCCTGATGTCGCCTACTGCCTGTCGCCATGCCAACGGGCGCGACTGGTGGATACTGGTCTCGGATGCTGACGAAAATAGACACTATCGGATCTTGCTTACACCTGAGGGGTTTTCTGCTGCGAGCACCCAATTCATCGGAACGAAGCCCAACCCCATACCATACGATGGAGAGAACAAATTCAATCAGGTGTTTGGAAACTGTTTCTCCCCTCAAGGCAGTTATTATGCAGATATAAACGACAACATTGGATTTAGTATTTTTGAGTTTGATCGCTGTACTGGTTTGTTATCAAATGAACGGAGGATAGATTACCCACCACCACCTGCTCCTCCATCGCCGGGAGTAAAATTTTATAAAAATGGTTCGGGGTCTGGTGCAGTTTTTTCTCCAAACGAAAAATTCTTTTACAAAACCACTACCTTTTGGGTTTCGTCAGTGTCGTGGGGTACTTATGGCACAAAGCCATATCTGCTTCAGTATGATTTGACGGATGCTAACCTTAATAGTTCGGTTGATACAATAAACACCATAGATAGCAGCGATTATCATTTCCCTTCAAACATTACATGGGGTAAATTTTTAGGTGCTGAAAACGCCCCTGATGGCCGTATTTATGTCGTGCATGAAGGAAACTCTTATTGCACTGTGCAGTATCCCAACCTTGGAGGCAAGGACTGTAAGTTTGTGCATGACAAGCCCTCCTTCGGCGTGGCCATCGGCATAGCCATCCCATACATGCCTAACTACCGACTCGGCCCGCTGGATGGCTCATCATGTGACAGCCTGGGGATGAATAATATCCCTGTTGCCAACTTCAGGTTAGACGATACTCTTGGCCCTTTTGCCCGCTATTTCTACGATCTTTCACACCACGAACCTGCAGAATGGTATTGGTCATTTGGCGATGGTCATACCAGCACAGAACAAAATCCGCTTCATGAGTACGACAGTGCGGGTGTCTTCCAGGCCTGTCTCACGGTAAGCAATCAATATGGGAGCGATACTTATTGCAAAACGTTGTACCTCGGTGTGTCGTCAACGGATAACCCGGTCCAGGAAAGCCTGGTTGTGGTCTCGCCCAATCCATTTCAGGAAAATATCCAGATCACGGTACCACCACAGCATTCGGCGCACCATTTTATGCTGTTTAACGCATTGGGGATATTGGTTTTGCAAAAAGACTTTAAAGAAAGTTTTCAAATTGAAACACATACCCTGCCACCTGGCATCTACCACTGGATGGTAGCACATGAGAGTTGGGTGGTGAGCCGGGGAAGTTGTATAAAAGGGAGGTGATGGACCCAACCTTTGAAAAGGGCGCCGCTCCTCCCCACCTCTATTCCAAATACCTCGAGATATGTCCCCCAACAGAATCCCTGCTGCTATAGCCATACACATGCGTCAGCAGATTGCCTTTGGGGTCAAAAAGCACGAAATACGGGTAGCCTATCATGTTGGTTGCTTTAGAAAATTCTTGATTGATATCAATCAAAATATTGGCAGGATCCTGGATTTTATCAAAAGAAAAGATCTTGTCAAAGTTGTTTCGCTCGCTCATTCTTATATTTTCATACACGTAATACACAGAAAGCTTGTCGGCCACTGTGCGGTAATATTCCGGCATTTCCTGCATAGCCCTCCTGCAGGGCGGACAGGCTTCTGACCAGGTTTCCAGTAATATATACTTATCCGACCCATTGGGCAGGGAAATGGTATCTCTTGCCGGGTTTATAAAGGAAAAGTTGGCAAGCTTTACGGCATCATTTATTTTAGACGCGGCGTTTTTATCTGCCCTGTTTTCTGTGTTCTGTGGTATTTTTTTGCCCTTATAGGGAGAACGTTTTCTCCACTCCGGCATGAGGGAGTACGCAAAAAACAGGGTGATGAACGTAAACACAAAAACATTGGCTGGATTGCGAAGATCCTTCAGCCAGGTGAGCCCCAGTACCAACAGGATGAAAGCAATCAGGCCTGGGTTGATCAGGTGCAGGTAAAAGGAAACCATGTACCACCTTGAGAAGCCTGCAGCATCAGACCAAAAATAGCCAAAATCAGTCAGGTTTACGTATAGCCCAACCAGAAAAACAACAGGCATAATCAGGATCATCAACTTATCCACTAAGGTCAGGCTGAATTTCAACTGCCGTTGCAAAAAATAGATGCTCAAAAAGGTAAATGAAAGTCCCAGCGCGGCGGTGTAGCCATCCGCCATGTGTCCGTCTAAAAAGCAGGCGCTCCAGATGGAGGCCATCGTAAAACCGTAGAAGAAAAGGGCAAATTTTTTTACAAACATAATAATAGGTGTTTCTTATCGTGAAAGGGCATACCTTTTTCGGCGAGCTACTTTGCCCGTCCTTTAGATGGGTAAATTTGGCATTTCTTCCCGAATTAAAAATAACTGACGCAGGCCTCCACTGAAAAGTTGTCTGCTAATGCTCTGAAAAGCCCGTCGTTCATCGAAAAAGCGCCTGAAACTTTGGGGCTTCTACCTTTTTCTCGCATTTTGGCACGAATTATGGCCACATACTTTTGTGGTTGTTCTTTTGCCTAAGGTATAATCTTCCGGGTTTTTATCCGGCCCATGACATTCTCTCACACATGTTCAGACTGCTTACAGCCTGTACTTTGTTCCTTTTGATTCCCCGATGGGGAGCCAATTCGGTGTATGTGCCGGTGAAGGAAGTGGCTTCCCTTCAGGGAGTGGATGTTTCCCATCATCAGAAAAAAATTGAATGGGATTCGGTAGCGCTACACGAACCTGTGGATTTTGCCTTCGTAAAAGCTACGGAAGGCCATGATTTTGTCGACAGCCTGTTTTGTCAGAACTGGTCCGAACTCAAACGGATCGGCATTCGTCGGGGAGCATACCATTTTTTCAGAGCTTATGGTTGCGGGGATGAACAGGCCACTCATTTTCTCTCTCTGGTAGAAATGGAAGCCGGCGATCTGGCGCCCGTGCTGGATATAGAAGTGCTGGATGGCATCGCGCCTGAAGTTATGGTACAGGAAGCCAAAATCTGGCTGGAACAAGTGGAAAAACAACTTGGCGTCAAGCCCATTATCTATACCAATCAACACTTTTTTGAACGCCACCTGGCCGGTCATTTCGATGACTATCCGCTTTGGATTGCCCGGTATTCAACAGATAAACCCAGCCTGAACAGTGGAAAACAATGGGATATCTGGCAGTTTTCCAATGAAGGCTGTGTCGATGGCATCAGCAAAAAAGTTGATTTGAACGTATTCCCAGGTACTTCAGAAATGCTGGAGCGTTTGTGCTGGTATCCACCCTCGGGCCAGGATGCTGATAGCGGGAATTCAATTCCCTGAATACCATCCGGATTTTTATGCGCCATGAACATGCTTCGCCGGGCGTGTGTTACATTTGTGTTTTCAGACCTGTAAGGTTTCCAAAAACCTTACAGGTCTGAAAACACAAAGACAAGTATTCTGGACTAAATCACACCACTTTTACATGAAACATATATTTCTTTCCCTGGTTGCTGCATGGTTCGCAGTTTCCGGTCTGGTTGCCCAAACCACTGAAATTTCTGAAAAAAACATCAGAAAGCACGTCACCTACCTGGCTTCCGATAAGCTAAAAGGTCGCGCCACCGGTTCTCCGGAGGAAAAAATGGCCGCTAATTACATCGCCAAACAATTCCGTAAAGCCGGACTTACCCCTAAAGGCGATAACAATACCTACTTCCACCAGTTTGGCTTCCGCAAAAGCAAAGATCCACACGGTGGTATTGATGAAGGCGCTCCTCAGGTATATGCCCAAAACGTGGCAGGCTACCTCGATAACGGCGCTGAATACACCATTGTGATTGGTGCGCATTACGACCACCTGGGAATGGGCCATGACCATAATTCACTGGATGCCAATCCGGAAGGTAAGATTCACAACGGCGCAGATGATAACGCCAGCGGTACGGCCGGAGTGATTGAATTGGCGCGATACTTCGCGAAAAACGGAGTAAAGGAGCAACACAACTTCCTGTTTTTGTGCTTTTCAGGCGAAGAACTTGGCCTTTATGGCTCTAAGAAATACACCGAATATCCAACCATTGATTTGAGCAAAGTCAGCTTCATGCTCAATATGGACATGATCGGTCGTCTGAATGAAGAAAAACGACTGGTGGTTGGCGGCGTGGGCACTGCCCCGGATTTTGTTCCCACCATCAAAAGCATGCCTTCAGATCTGGGTATTAAACTGGACAGTGCAGGTGTTGGCCCCAGCGATCACACCTCATTCTACCTCAAAAATATCCCGGTGTTGTTCTTTTTCACCGGCCAGCACATGGATTACCACAAACCTACTGACGATGTTGAAAAGGTGAATTTTCCAGGAGTTAAACAAATTCTGGAACTGGCCTCTGCCATGATTCAAAGTTTGGATAAACAACCTAAACTAAAATTCCAGGAAACCAAAGCCAAAGAGGAAGGCAGGGTGTCATTCAAAGTGACACTTGGTATCATGCCTGACTATACCTGGGAAAAGGAAGGCGTTCATGTAGATGGGGTTACCGATGGCAAACCGGCCGCTAAAGCAGGCTTACAAAAAGGCGATATCATTATCGGGCTAGGCGATATACAGGTAAAAACCATCCAGGACTACATGAAAGGATTATCCATGTTCAAGAAGGGAGAAACCACTAAAGTCAAGGTGAAGCGCGGGACCGAGGAAAAGGTGATGGATGTGACGTTTTAAAATCACCGCGAAGTATAGTTCACCGCGAAGTACGCTAAGGCCGCAAAAAATGATTTTGCGACCTTAGCGTACTTCGCGGTGCCCACCCTTTTTACTTGAACCGTATAGCCTTTACAGGAACAACACTACTTACCACAAAGGAAGGCAGTAATAAAAAGATCAGGGTGATGAGCAGGGTTCCTGCATTGATCCCTAGTATACTCATCCATTCTATTTTTACCGGCGCATAGGACAGATAATAATCCACCTCGTTCAGCCGGATTATTCTGAAAGTATCCTGAATCCAGCAAAAACCAAGTCCAAGCAAGTTGCCCAGTACCATGCCGTTCAAGGTTATAACTGCTGCGTGGTACAGAAAAATATGCCTGATGCGTCTGTTCTCTGTTCCCAGCGCTTTTAACACGCCGATCATGGTGGTTCGTTCCAGTACCAAAACCAGCAAGGCCGTGATCATATTGATGATGGCAACCGCCAACATCAGCACCAGGATAACGATCTCATTTAAATCCTGCAGTTCCAGCCATTCAAAAATGCTTGGAAACTTGTCTTTAATACTTACAGACAACAGGTTTTCCGGCAACACTTCCCGATAGATATACTCATTGTATACTTCGAGATCACCGAGGTTTTCCAGCCAAATCTCAAAACCGGCCACCTGGTTCTCTTGCCAGCCGAGCAGGTTTTGCACCTGGCGAATGTCGCAAAGCGCGAACTTCCGGTCATATTCTTCCAATCCTGTTTTATAAATGCCACAAACCTGAAACAAGCGCCGCGTTTGATCCCGGTCTTTCACGAAATGAACAATAAACTTGTCACCAACACTTAATTGGAGCCTGTCGGCGGTTTGTCGGCTAATGATAATATCTTTGGAAAAAGAAGTGTCTGAATGTTGAATGGGTCGACCCTCCAGCAAGTATGGTTGAAGGTTATTCCAATCAAAGTCCTTCCCGATACCTTTCAACAGGATACCCTCCAGCGCTGTTTTGGTTCGAATAATCCCGGGTTTGTGTGCAAACGCCTGAATATGCCTGATGCCTCCTTTTGGCGCCGGGCCATTCCATTCCAAATGCTCCAAAACGGTGGGAGGGATGCCGGTAACGGTGTCTAAAGAAGGATAAAAATCCTGTTCAATAGCAATTGGCTGCGGCTCAAAAGAAAGAGAGTAAGCAGTATCAGAGATATGAATGTGTCCCCAAAACTCAAATATCTTCCGACTGATTTCGCTTTTAAATCCGGCGATCAGTGCAGAAGAGGTGATCATTACTGCCACGCTAAGGGCCACCGCCAGCACTGCGATTCGAATGATCAGTTTGGAAAAATTTTTGCCTTTGGAA
Source organism: Saprospiraceae bacterium (assembly GCA_044347755.1). GTDB lineage: Bacteria > Bacteroidota > Bacteroidia > Chitinophagales > Saprospiraceae > M3007. The sequence goes on along the minus strand of JBIKUE010000004.1, from coordinate 58,131 downwards.
AAAGCGATCCTTTTGGCAATAAAAAAGGGCAAATTCATGTCGGATGAATGGTGCAGGCCAATGCTCAACAGCATTCAAACAAAACACCGGAGGCAAAAGTACGCAGGGAATATTTGGTGTTGACAAAAACCTCCTGCTGATTTACTTGTTACACGCTTCCTTGAAACAACCACTACCTTTGGGTCCGACATAACCTCCTTCCATGCGTAAATCCATTCTTGCTTATTCCAGGGTTTCACAGTTAGCCAAAACGGATATTGCTTATGCTACCGGTGATGAACGTTTGTTGCCATTTTATCAGTTTTCGCCCAATATGGATGCTTTTCAAAAGGTTATTCAGGAAAAGGCCGGTAGAATTTACCCCCGAACAGACCTGGTTGAAACCCTTCTCCATCAATACCAGTGTCTTCCGGAAAAGAAGATTGTAGCGCAAAATATAGCTGCCCTCCGGGAGGAAAGCACTTTTACCATTGTTACGGCCCACCAGCCGTCGTTGTTTGCCGGTCCTCTGTATTTTATTTATAAAGCGCTTACAACCATTCGTTTAGCCCGGGAAGTGGAACGTAAAAGTGCCGGGAAGAACCGGGTAGTGCCTGTGTTTGTATTAGGTAGTGAAGATCACGATCTGGAGGAGGTGAATAAGGTCAATCTTTTTGGCAAACAACTGGTTTGGCAACCCAATGAATCAGGACCTGTTGGAAGCATGAACACCGAATCGCTGAAGGTTGTCCTGGCGGAATTAAGTGCCATACTGGGTGAGGATGAACGGGCCAGGGTGCTTTTCCAGCGGATTGAAAGATGTTATACCGGCAGCGAATCTTTTGCCGGAGCCACCCAGGCTTTATTACACGAATTCCTGGGGGATCTTGGTTTGGTTGTGCTGAATATGAGCGATGTCCGTTTAAAAAAGCATTTTATTCCGTTTATCAAAGCAGAATTGCTGGAACAGCCTTCTTATCGGCTGGTAAATGAAACCATTGCACAATTATCAACCTTAGGATTTAAGACCCAGGCAACACCCCGTGAGATCAACCTGTTTTATATGCTGCCGGGAAAGAGAGAGCGGATCGTACGGGAGCAGGATACCTATCAGGTGTTGAATACAACCATTCAGTTTACCCAAGCGGAAATCCTGGAGGAAGCGGAGCAACATCCGGAAAGATTTAGTCCGAATGTGGTTTTGCGTCCGTTGTTTCAGGAAATGATTTTGCCGAACCTTGCCTATGTTGGGGGTGGGGGAGAGCTGGCTTATTGGTTGGAAAGAAAATCATTGTTCCAGTATTTCCATTTGCCGATGCCCATGTTGGTGCGCCGGCATTCCATTCTATGGATGGATCGGGATGTTTTGAAAAAGCTTCAAAAAACAGGGTTTTCTGCCTCGGAGTTCTTTGCAGATACGGATGCTTTGATCCGGAGTTTTGTAGAAAGAAATGCGGCTGCTGAGGTAAGCCTGGAGCCGCAGATCCAAACCCTCCGCGGTTTGTATCAACAACTGGCTGAAAAGGCAAAAGCGATTGATCCGACCTTGGAATCATCCCTGATGGCAGAATCGGTCAAAGCAATTTCGGGGCTGGAACAGTGGCAAAGCAGATTGGTTCGGGCTGAAAAGCAAAAGCATGAAACGGCTTTGCAACAAATCCGTTCGTTAAAAGAAAAGCTATTTCCGGCAGGAGGATTACAGGAGCGGCATGATAATGTTTTGCCTTATTTGCTCAAATATGGCGACGATTTTGCTGATACCATCCTTCAGCATTTGGAACCATTTGATCCGGGATTTGTGATTCTGGAAGAGGAGCCAGCTGCTTAAAAATGCCAAATATTCCGGGTAATAGTGAATAATAGGGTAAGAGCCAGGATAAACCATATAAATGGTTTGTTAAACAAGTTATGGCTTAACAAAGGGTATCTGGTTCCTATAGCTGTATGAACTAAAAGCCATCCGATAATGGCGTACAACAAAACCGGAACAAATAAGAGGTTGTACGATAAGGCCATCCGGATATTTCCCTGCAGCAATTGGTGAAGTGCCCTTTGAGCGCCACAACCTGGACATTTCCATCCGGTGAACATCAGAACCGGGCACCGGGGGAAGCCTGGCAATTCGGGATCTAAAAAGAGATAAATCAACAGGATCACCAAGCCGAATGCCCGGGCCAGTTGATTGAAAGACCTCTGTTCCAGCATATTTTCAGGGCGTTATTAAGCGCAAGATGGAGTTACGCCGGGAGCATTTGGTTGATTACACGGCGCATTTCAAGCAGGCTGGTTCTTTCCGGATGCTTATTTGCTTTTAGGCCCATTTGCCATCTTAGCCTGGTTTCTTTCCAAAAGATGGAGATCCATGCCAGAATAGGCATCATAATGCCAAGGGTAAGGATCCAGGAACTACCGGTAATGAGTCCTGTGATCATCCAAATGCTAAAGTAAATCAATCCTAAAAGCACGGCCATACCCATTAGCGCACTGGTATAGAACTCTTTTTTCTTTACTTTTTCTCTTGTTATGCCATAAATGAAGTAGCGAATGGGCCAACCAATGAGATATCCCGCCAAAGCAAATGGCGCCATCAGGATCAACAATGCCAAACGGGAGATACCGGATTGTTCTGGTTGAATGAGTGATTGATCCGTCAAGCCAGCCTTTTCAACCGCTGTGAAATAAAGGGAAACCTGATCAGCCAGTTTGGCTTTTTCCTCAGCGGGCATGGTATTCAACCTGTTCAACATGGCCTTTTCATGCCAAAACGGTTTAGCGTGATGCTCAACGACCGGGAGTGGGGATACAGGATTTTGGTTCCGAGAGAACAGAAGTAATTGGTCAGCCAGGTCAAAATCTGATGGATCCTCAACATGGTAGCAAATCTCTTTTAGGGCCTTTTCCACATCCCTACACAATTGGTTAATGGCCGCCGCCGGGTTCTTCACATAAGCTTCCCAATAATCCTTTACAAATAGTGGTTTCCCGGTTACGATTTTGGCTTCGTCGCGGGTTTGTCCGCCATTGTAATAATTACAGCCAACCGGTATGATTTGCAAATCCTCCATCGGATCTATGGCATAGGTTCCAAAAGCGATCCTTGCGAAACCCTTATGGGCTGGTAAAATCTGTTTGGAGAGATGATGTTCCCCTTCAACGAAAATATTAACAACAGACCTTTTTTGCAGCTTTTTTTGGCAATAATCAAATACTTCGTCATTCTTCCCCCTGCCGTCATAGCCATCTTTTTGTCGGTAAACGGGAAACATATTACAGCTTTCCAGCAGCTTACGGAAAAAGGGTTTGCGGAAGATATCGCCTCTTGTCATGTTGTAGACGGGCGGATCAAAAAAAATACAAAAGAAGATAGGGTCAACAAACGCAGTTGGATGGTTTGCTGCAATAATGACCGGTGTGTTACCTTTCACTCCTTCCCGGTTATGAAGGTAAATCTTCCGGAAAAGCAGCCGGTAGACAATATGAATAAAGGGAATTAAAATCCAATAGGTCCAACCTGAACTTTGCCGTATCAATCTGAAATCCATGCGGCAAAAATAATCAAGATGTATACAACTGGGATAGAATTCCCCAACTTGCTTTAACTGCCATTCACACCGTTGCTTTTGCTCTCAAACAGTGCCAGCAGGATATTTCCCATATACACCCCTAGGGCTGACTCCACCAGGGTAAGAAACATGGTCATATCCTGGAAATTTAACACATTTGGCGCCAGGGCTTTCAGCGTTATCAACGACAAAACAATGACAAAGTGGCCATTGACCAGCCATTTTACCATTCCATTGATAGGTGCTCCGTTTTGAGTATTCAACGCCGGCTCCGTGATACTTCTTCCGATAAAACGGAAAACCGCACCGCCATACAAGGCCGTAACAGGCGCAAGAACCCCCATAAGAGAAGTGAATTCTTCAAAGTCAAAGCCCCTCAGGATGTAAAAAATGCAAGAGGCGCCGATCAAAACAAAGTGATAGATCAGTATCAGCCTTGCAATACGGGTTCTGGGCGACAACGGAGCAGCAGTGGTGCCGGTTGCCGGGCTGGATGTGTTGGTTGATGCGTCTGAAGCCATAGTCTGTACCATGGGCGGTAATTGAGTTTAGCGAAGGTAATCCAACATTCTTTTAAACAGGCGCTTTTGATACTCCTCCAGATTAGATTTGTATTTCAGCTCCATGTCTTTGTAGTCGTTTTTCCTGGGCGGGAATACGATGCCTGAACCATATTTTCCCTGGAATTCCCAGGTAAGTTCGACATCCGGACCTTTTTGGACTCCTTTTACATATACACGGTGGTATTCAAAGTAGCCATCCGGGCAAATTTCATTGTTTAAGTGTGTCACTTCCATCACAAATTCATCATAGGCTGTGTAAGAAGTGTCTACTTTAGCTTTCCAAAGAATAGGTGTTCCTTTGGTTTTATATTGATTAACGAGCCATTGCCTTGCTTTGGTACATACAGGCCCTACGTTTTTATCGCGAAGGAGGGTCATGTTATCTCCTGAATTGATCCCCTGAAGAGATGCAGGCAACCCTACGGATGTAACCGCGCCAGAACGGATATTGCGTTCATCTACCGGAATTCTGCCGTTTTTGGTATATACCCTGGCATGGAAGTGCGGAGGTTCATGGCATCGAACGATTACCTCTGCCTGGTTTTCATGTATTTCTGCCAAAAAGGCCCATTTGTGTAACAGTCGTTCGTGAAATGTTTGACCATTGATTTGTTTGTTAGCCTTTTCAAGACCCTGCCATGCACATTGAAGGGAATCGCAGGTACGCTTACCGTTATAGGTAGGACGAAGGAATAATGTGACCTTCCGTGCTTCTACGGCTACTGAATCCGCCTTCAACATATGCCCCAAATGGTTAATTCGTAACCAGGCGTTGAATTCCGACTTTTTCTTTTGAAAAAATGGTTTATCCGGCCTTAAATCCTGAGATTTTAAAGAAAAGAAGGGCCAAAGAGAAAAGAGCAGGATGAGCTGAACGGGGCGAGGAGCCATCGCAATTTGTTTTGTTGTGCGAATGACAAGACGCAGTATGGAAATGCTTCATTTCATCTGGAGCCGGATTTAACGTTTGTCATTGCTCTGAATGTTAAGTTTTGCTCAGCGCGGGTGCAATGATAGGTTACAAATTCTTAACATTTGCTTTATTTGCACGGTCAATTCCTTTACGAAGGCTTGACCATATGAAGCCATTTTTTTACTAAACCCATTCTAGCTTATGTCCAATCGTTTACTCGGACTGGTGGCAATGTTGTTGCTGTCAGCACAATCCATGTACGCTCAGGTAACTACAGCAACGGTTACCGGTCAAATTACAGATGATGGAGGCGAAGGCCTCATTGGCGTTACAGTAGTTGCAACGCATACGCCTTCCGGCACCAGTTATGGCGCCATTACCAGAGGCGATGGCCGTTTTACCCTTGCCAACTTGAGGGTAGGCGGACCTTACACCATTACTTCAACCTACACCGGTTATGAAAGCCAGAAAACCGAAGGTATCATGCTTTCCGTAGGCCAGAAACTACCACTTGACGTAGTGCTGAAGTCCAGTACCAAATCTCTTGGCGAGGTGGTTATCACCGGAACCAGTGACCCGGTATTGAATTCCGAGCGAACCGGCGCTTCCACCAACATTAGTAGGCAGCAAATCAATAGTTTGCCTACGATCAGTCGCTCCGCCTCTGATTACACCCGTCTGAGCCCTATGGCTGGAGAAGGAAACTCATTCGCAGGCCGCAATGACCAGTTTAACAACTTTTCGCTGGATGGCGCTATTTTCAACAACCCTTTTGGTCTGGATGCAGCAACCCCCGGTGGTCAGTCTGATGCGCAACCTGTCTCTCTGGATGCCATTGATCAAATCCAGGTAGCTTATGCGCCTTATGATGTAACACAAAGCGGATTTACCGGAGCAGCCATTAACGCTGTGACAAAATCGGGTACCAACACATTGACCGGAACTGTATTCGGCTTTTACAGAAATCAAAACTTCATTGGCTCTAAAGTGGATGGGGAAGATGCCTCTAAAGGAGATTTGACTCAGTTTCAAACGGGCTTCAGCCTGGGTGGCCCGATCATCAAAAACAAGCTCTTCTTCTTTGTCAATGCAGAAACCGAACGCAGAAGTGACCTGGGTTCGTCCTTCGTAGCCAATCGCGGAACAGACGGACCTGGTATTTCAAGGGTTCTTGCCAGTGATCTGGAGGCTGTTTCCAGTGCCTTGAAAGGTTTGGGATACGACCCTGGACCTTACGAAAACTTCAACCTCGATGCGCCAAACCTGAAAGGCCTTGCTAAATTGGACTGGAATATCAGTAATAACCACAAGTTCAGCCTTACCTATACCTTCCTGGATGCTTCCAAGCAAAAGCCGGCTCACCCGGTGGCCATTGGTCGGAGAGGTCCGGACTTCACCACCTTGCAATTCCGCAATGCAGGTTACCAGATCAATAACAAACTCAATCAGGTAATTGGTGAGTTGAAATCCAATTTCGGAAGTACTGTTTCCAATAAATTCCAGTTGGGTTATTCCTCCTTTAGAGATAGCCGCGATCCATTTAGCACCCCGGCTCCTTCCATCAACATTCTTAAAGATGGTACCCGCTACATCATTGCCGGGCACGAGCCATTCTCCATTTACAACAATCTGAACCAGAACGTACTTCAGATCAATGATAATCTGAATCTTTACCTGGGTAACCATACGGTTACCGTTGGAGCCGCATACGAACAGTTCAAGTTTGAAAATGCGTTCAACCTGGGCGCTTATCCGGGCGTATTCGGTCCGGACTATGTGAGCACGCAGGCTTTCCTTGATTCCGTTTCTTCCGGTCAGGTTGCTGCCAATTTTGCCGCTGCGCAGCAAACGTTCAATGCCAATAATGCGGATCCTTTGAACAAATGGAACTGGTCTTATACCAATGTTGGTCAGATCAGTGCCTATGTACAGGACGAATTTTCCTTGTTCGAGCGCCTTACGGTTACCCTTGGGGTTCGCATGGACAAGCCTACTTATTTGAATACAGAAGAACTGATTGCAGAAAAAGTGGAGCCACTTTCTGCTCCAGGATGCTGCTACCAGCCAGACATTCAATACTATGATGAAAACGGTGATGGCATAAAATTCGACCATACACAATTGCCGGATGCCAAGCCATTGTTCAATCCTCGTCTTGGTTTCAACTGGGACGTGAAAGGTGACCGTTCTTTGCAGATAAGAGGTGGCTCGGGTTTGTTTAGTGGCCGTTTCCCATTTGTTTGGATCGGGAACCAGGTTGCTAACCCAAACTTCTTCTTCTATTGTGTTACCCGCCCGGATTTCAAATTCCCACAAGTGTGGCGCAATAACCTGGGCGTAGACAAGAAATTTGGCGACGGCTGGGTTGCCTCTGCGGATTTCGTTTATACCAAGGATATCAATGGCATGATGGTGCGGAACTATGGCCTGAACCTTCCATCTGGCAGATTAAATGCTCCTGGCGACAACCGTCCGATCTATCTGGATGGTGATAGAGCCAAAAATCTCTTTGGGGGCACTACGGATGCTTTTGTATTCACGAACACAGATGTTGGCTATTCTACAAACGTTATGCTGCAATTGCAACGCACCTGGAGCAACGGCATGTATGGCAGCATTGGTTACAACTTCCTGGATAGCAGAGATGCTTCCTCCATTGAAGCGGAAATATCCTCTGATGCATACGATCGTAACCCTGCATACGGCAATGTTAATCAGGCAGTTTTGGCGCCAAGCATCTATGGTTACCGTCACCGGGTGGTTGGTTCTTTCTCCCGTAAGTTCAACTATGGCGGATCCGATAATAACCGTTTCGGAACCACCATCGGTGTGTTCTTCCAATATGCACAGGGCGGACGTTTCTCTTATACCTATTCTGGTAACCTGAACAATGATGGTTCGGGAAATAACGACCTGATGTATATCCCAACAGATGCTGAAATTGCTCAAATGCAGTTTGCCGGCGATGCCACGGCACAGCGCAATGCATTGCGTGAGTTCATTCTTCAAGACGATTACTTGAGTGACAATAGAGGTAAGGTGGTTGAAAAGTATGCTATCCTGAGCCCATGGTTCAATAACTGGGATATTCGTATTGCTCAGGATCTGAACCACAAACTCGGCGCCAAAACGAACACCCTTCAGTTGACAGTTGATATCCTGAATGCAGGGAATCTGATCAATAATAGTTGGGGTGTACGGCAGATTCCTGCTACTACCCAACCGCTTGGCGTAGTAGGCGTGGATGGTACCGGTGTGCCAACCTTCTCTTTTGATACCAATATCAAAAACACCTTTGTACAGGACTTCAGCTTGCTGAGCCGCTGGCAAATGCAGATTGGCTTGCGTTACAGCTTCTGATCAATCCGTCTACATTGAGCTAAAACATGAGCCGCCTTGTTATGGGGTGGCTCATGTTCATTTTATTCGTGTCTTAACGCCTCTACCGGGTCCATTTTAGCGGCCTTCATAGCCGGATAGGTGCCAAAAATGATGCCTATGATGATGGCAACGATGCAAATGATCAAAAAGGTATTCCAGGTAAGTACGGCACTAAACGGAACATCCGCAAAAAAACGAATGATAGGAATAGCTGCCAGGGCAAAACCTGCGCCCAATAATAAACCAACCATACTGCCAAAAGCGGATACCGTAATGGATTCTGCCAAAAACAGCCGACGAATATCCCCCTTTTTCGCACCTACGGCTTTTCTCAAACCAATTTCAGCAGTGCGCTCATTTACCGAAATGAGCAATACATTCATCACGCCCACACCGCCAACCACCACCGAAATACCTATGATCATCCCCATAATGATCCGGAAGATCAAAAAACCTTTTGCTGTTTGATCAATCCAAAAGTCCTGGCTGACAACGGTGAAGTCACTTTGTTGTTCGGGGTATTCCCGCTTTAGCCATTGTTCCACTTCTGTTTTTAACAAAGGGACCTCCTCTGTTTTGCCCACTTCAAACAGCAGGGTAGGGGGAGAGCGATGCAGGTCATTATCCGATAAAAGGGAGATGGGCAGGTAAGCAACCGGAGGGGTTTCCGGTTTTTTATCCTTGACAATGCCAACGATTTGTAGCGAATGACCTAGTGCTGTGATCGTTTGACCCAATATAGATTCCAGGGGTTGATTACCGGAAATCAGTTTGGCAAGTGTTGTATTGACTACCGCTTCTTTTTTTCGTGCACTGAAGGCATCAGGAGAAAAAAGCATGCCATGGGTAAGAATGGTATCACTGGGGGGCTTCTCTCCAATACAACGCAACATAGCCCCAAGGGAGGAATCACGATTGCTTACTTTGATTTCACGCGTATAATCGTTGCTCAAACTGGCTCTGGTAACATAAGGAGCTGTCGCACGAAACTTCGCATAGCGGTCGTAATCAATGATCTGGAAAGTGTCTTTGCGCACCGACAGGTTGTTGATCATCTTGTCGGTTTGGGTTTGCACAACCAGCGCATTTACGCTGGTATTGCTGGCTATCTGGTCTCTGGCAAACTTTTCCAGTCCATCAATCAGGGAAAAAGTGGCTACCAAGGCAGCAACCCCAATCACGATACCCAGCACAGAAAGCAGGGTGTGAAAAAGATTGGAACGAATATTCTGTAAAGCAAGGGCAAAGGATTGCAGGGTGTTTCGTATCATAGCTAAAAGGTTTTGCTGTGCGAAACACGGGCAATTTAAGCCTCCATCACCAAAATATTCGATGAAATCAAAAAATTACTCGGCAGCCATAAACCTATAAACCTTCCCGGAATCCCATTCCGGGATACATAAACCCCATAAACCCCCATAAACCCTATAAACCCCCATAAACCTTCCCCCCTGCCTTAGCCGTGTTGTACAGATATTTCTGCATGTCCCAGGCGGCGGTTGGGCAACGTTCTGCGCAAAGGCCACAGTGCAGACACACGTTTTCATCTTTCACCATGACTCGTTTGGTTTTGAGTTCAGTAGAAACATAGAGATCCTGACTCAATTCATGTGCGGGTGCAGATAATCTTGTACGCAAATCGTCTTCTTCCCCATTTTCAGTGAATGTAATGCAGGAGGTTGGGCAGATATCCACACATGCATCGCATTCGATGCAACGATCAGTGGTAAATACCGTTTGGACATCACAGTTCAGGCAACGCTGAGCTTCTTTAAACGCAGTTTCTACATTAAAGCCTAATTCCACCTCCATTAATCGGTCTTGCAGCGATTTGGACTTGTCGGCATGGGGTACTTTAAACCGTAAATCAGCAGCCACACTGCTATCGTACATCCATTCATGAATCCCCATCTTTTGATGGATCAAATTGGTCATGGGCGACGGGCGTTCGTGCAAATCTTTGCCATTCAGGAACAGATCTATGGAAACGGCTGCCTGGTGCCCCTGGGCCACTGCAGTAATAACATTTTTAGGACCCAGTGCGGCATCTCCACCAAAGAACACATGGGGCAGGGTAGACTGGAAGGAGACTTTGTCGAGTTTGGGAAGTTCCCATTTGTCAAACTCAATGCCCAGATCACGTTCAACCCATGGGAAAGCATTCTCCTGGCCAACAGCTATCAGTACATCGTCGGCTTCGAAAAACACTTCTGGTTCGCCTGTTGGCACCAGGCTTCTTTTCCCATTTTCATCGTATACCGCCTTCACCTTTTCGAAATTCATGCCTGCCAGCTTTCCGTTTTTAATCACGAAAGCTTTAGGCACATGATTTTCATAAATAGGAATATCCTCATGAATGGCGTCTTCAATTTCCCAGGGCGATGCTTTCATTTCAGACTTAGGACTTCTTACCACCACTTTTACATCCTCTCCACCCAAACGTCGGGAGGTGCGGCAGCAGTCCATGGCGGTATTACCTCCGCCTAGTACCAGAACCTTTTTTCCAATAGATTTGGTATGTTCGAAAGCTACATTGGCCAGGAACTCAATACCAATTTGAATGTTAGCACCAGCTTCTGCCCTTCCTGGAAGATCGTTCAAGTCTCGACCACGGGGAGCACCAGTACCCACAAAAATCGCATCATACCCTTTGCCCAGCATTTCCTTCATGCTGGAAACATAATGGCGGAACTGTGCGTGGATGCCCAGATCCAGAATATATCCCACTTCTTCGTCCAGCACGCTTTCCGGTAAACGGAACGAGGGGATTTGGCTGCGCATCATACCTCCGCCGGCCGGTTGTTCATCATACAGGTGGATTTCATACCCCAGCGGAGCCAGGTCTCTGGCAACAGTTAATGCTGCCGGTCCGCCGCCTATCAGGGCTACCTTTTTGCCATTAAACGGAAAGGGCCCTTTGGGCATAAGAGATTTTACGTCTCCTTTGAAATCTGCGGCTACACGCTTTAAGCGGCAAATGGCAACAGGTTCTTCTTCCACACGCCCCCGCCGGCAAGCCGGTTCGCAGGGGCGGTCGCAGGTGCGCCCAAGCACGCCCGGGAATACGTTGGACTCCCAATTGATCATATAAGCCTCTGTATAACGCTCAGCGGCAATCAATCGGATGTATTCCGGCACCGGCGTATGGGCCGGGCAGGCATATTGGCAATCCACCACTTTGTGGAAGTATTCCGGGTCTTTGATATCTGTTGGATTCACGGCATATAAATTTAATGCCGCCAAAATAGGGTGTTGGAGATAATTCCAATAATTTTATCACAGATGTTTATGCATCTGTTCCACATCCCGGTCAATGGTGAGCAAAACCATCTGATGAGCCTTCTCAAAAGCCGTTTTGGCTTTTTCCAGTTTGTCAGATTCCTGTTGTACCGTTGCTTCTGCAGCGGACACCTGATTCAGGTAACCTGCAATTTCATCCTGGAGTCTGGTGATCTCTGTTTTATGCCGTTCTATCTGGTCACGCAAACGATCTATTTCCTGTTGGCGCGCTGTTACTTTGGTGGAATTCTGATGATCCAGAGCCTGTGCAAAATGCTCTTTTTCTTTTTCTACAAGATTGCGATAGTAGCTGGCTGTTTCAATCAGCTTTTCTTTGGTAATACCCAGGGTTGCTGCAGTGGTAAAAGCACTTTTATAGGCTGTGGCTTCGTCAAGCTTCATGGTGCTTAACTGTGATATAGCCCGTTTGAATTCCAGATAGTCAAAGCCAGGAAGATTATTCTTTTCAATGGCCTGTGCAATAAATTCAAGACTTTTTAGATCTGATCCTTCTGAAGCAAACAGCGAAGAGGTGGTAGTCATGGGAAATGTGGGAAATGTGGTTAATGTGGGAATGTGGTTAATGTGGGGAATTGGGCAAATTTAAGGTGTTTGTGGGGGTTGGTTTGAAATCTTGATGCGAAAAAGGAGGAGTACTGATTAAAACATCTCATTTTTGCGACGAACGCTGCAATTTTGCCGAAATAAATGAAAGTCAACTTATTCATCGTCCATGCACCGGAAGAAAAGGCGGTCGCTGATCGCCTGATGGAATGGCTTTATCCCATGCGCGATGAGGTGAATATCTGGCATTATGATCCTCCGGCTCCACCTGAAGAATTACCACTTTCCTGGCGTATCCTCCTTCCTTGGTATTACCCTGTAGATCCAAGAAAACTGTACCGGGAGCCTTTGAATAAAAGAAGGGAAAACGCGCATATCTATCTTTTTCTGGTCAGTGCCAAAAGCTTGAAAGATCCACGGTTTGCGGAAGATGTTTCGTTGGCATTGGCTCGAAGAGCTGATTGTGAACGGGAAGACCTTGGCCCAATGATTATTCCTTTACTGCTGAATGATACCGATTGGAAAAAAGGCTCCGGTATACAATTGTTTGAACCCTTGTTAGGTGGGAAAACGCTAAAGTCATTTGTATTACAGGACGAGGGATTCAGAAAGGCTACAGAGGAAATTGCTGCACTGATAAAAGTGGTTCAGGTTCGGATAAACGAGGTGCGTTATTACCAAATGCTTGGGAAAAATGAGGGTAACGGAATTCGCCCTGCCTCCAAATATGCGCTTCCTTATTTGGGTGAAAATCCTGCGCAATTTGATTTCAATCCACCACCGCCTTTTCGTCCGGCAGACTGGCTGGGTTGGAGTCTGATTGCCTTGATCGTGGTTATTTCTGTGGGCAGTTTTCGCAAAAACAATGCAGCTGTCTCTTCACTCCATCTGAAAGCACGACCAGATAATATCAAAGAAGTGGAGTTTCCCAGGGAGAACGCCTTGTTGCCAGCTCATGATACAGCTAAGGTGCATTTGCCACCTATTGAGGAGTAATGTTTATGGGAGAGTTCTAGGGAAATTCTTCTATTGCTATACATTTGCAAGACACAAATTAGCTACTTAATTATGAAGCAAATTACCCAATTTTCAGGACTGGCCTGCATGGTATGTCTTGTTTTTTACATCGGCTCAGCTGGTTGCAGCCCTAAGTGCGACAATGGTTATGAACGTTCCAAAAATGATTGTGTTTGTAATGAAGGGCGTTTTGAAATAGCAGATGAATGCATTGCTCTGGCTGAAAATCAGTTTTACTGGCAGGTAGATTGCCCTTGCATGCAGGAAACCGTATTAGTCAGTTTTATTCCGGAAACAGCGCTTGGCGTACAACTGCTCCGTTTTGAAGTAAAGCGGGGTGATGAAACGGTTACAGTGTACAATAAAGCAGGCGTGACTACAGATTCCGTTTCTACCGGCGCCAGTTTTGCCAAAGATGAATGCAAGATCAACGGCAAAGTTTGTGATGTCCGTTTTCAGGGACGATTGGTTCATCCGGATACTTTGCGTGGTGAACTCGTTTATTACGATGCGTTCATTGACACGCTTGTATTAGACCGTTGTCCGGCCCAAATGTGGCGTAAATAGATCTTTTACGTATCAATCAACAACATCAAATCATTTCACTCAATAATGCAGGTTTTCAAATTCGGAGGCGCAAGCCTAAAGGACGCAGCGGGCGTTAAAAATGTGGCGTCTATTTTACAACGTTTTCAAAATCAATCACTTGTAGTCATTGTTTCGGCCATGGGTAAAACTACCAATGCGCTGGAAGCCGTGATTGCCGCCCACGCCAACCAAACCGGAGAGGCTCAAAACCTGTACAACGCGTTAAAAGAACAGCATTATGCCATCATGCGTGAGTTGTTCGAGGCCGGTGATGAAGCGTTCACTACCGTAAACGATACCTTTGTTGAAGGGGAGTGGGTGCTTGAGGAAAAGCCCTCCGAAAATTACGATTACATGTACGATCAGATCGTTTGTATGGGTGAGTTGGTATCGTCAAAGATCGTGGCATCCTATCTCAATAAGATTGGACAGAAAACCCAATGGCTGGATGCCCGCGATGTGGTTGCCACAGATAATACCTATCGCGAAGGCTGGGTTAATTGGGATAAAACCAAGGCAAATGCCCACAAAATCGTAGCTCCAATGTTGGAAAAAGGTGGTTTTGTGCTCACTCAGGGATTCATTGGCAGCACTTCTGAAAACTTCACCACAACCCTCGGGCGGGAAGGTTCAGACTATTCTGCAGCCATTTTTTCCCATTGCCTGGATGCCGAAGCCATGACGATTTGGAAAGATGTGCCTGGCGTACTCAATGCTGATCCGCGTATCTTCGACAATACGATCAAGTTGGACCGCCTCAGCTACCGTGAGGCCATTGAAATGACTTACTATGGCGCCCAGGTGATCCACCCAAAAACGATTAAGCCCCTGCAAAACAAGAACATACCCATGTTCGTTAAATCCTTCCTGGATCCAACAGCGCCCGGAACGGAAATTAGTTCAGACACAGATGATAACTATCCGCCCATAGTGGTCGTAGAGAAAAACCAGGCGTTAATGCATATTAGCACGCTGGACTACTCTTTTGTGGCAGAGCACCATATGGCACGTTTGTTCGGCAAGGCCGCAGACCTCCGCATCTTTGTGAATATGATGCAGAATACCGCAGTTTCATTCACCATTTGTGTGCCGAACGTACCTGACAGACTTGAGAAGTTTGTGAAAGAAGTGTCAGACGAATTCAAGGTGAAAATAGAACAGGGATTGGAACTGATCACAGTACGTCATTACATGGAAGATACGATCACGAACCTAAAAAAAGGTAAAATTGTGCTTTTTGAAGAGCGGATCCGGAATACCATGCATATGGTAGTGAAAAATGTGCCCACCATTGAGCGTAAAGAAGTGGAAATTGCCGGATCAAAGAGTTGATTCCATTTTGCGATTGTCTGATTGTGCCGGATTGACATCGTTCAAAATCCTTCATTGGCAGAAAAAAACCGCATCTGCCTTTGCATAATCACAGACCTTCGACCGTCGAACTTTACCATTCAACCATCAACCAACAACAATATTAACTTACTATGGCACGATTAACCACTTTCTCCCGTCTGCTTATTACACTGGCCATTGTAGCCGGTGTGTATTTTGCAGCTAAACAATTCCTGCCTAATCTCGGTCTTGGCGGAGACGGAAATGCAGAAAAAACCGAACAAACGGATACAAATGCAGCTTCTGAAGGCGCTCCGGCCAATAATACCCCTACCTCTACATCCTGGGGCAAATCAGGCGCTAGTTTTACTCCAGCAGCCTTTAACTACACCGCTCCATTACCCAATGCAGGCAAACTGAAAGGTGTGGTAGAATTGGGTGCTACCGGATTTAATTCCTTCATTATCAGAGTAGATAATCAGCGAAATTGGAAACTGGAAAAGGCTGAGTTTGGTGTTAGCCTGGTAAAAGAAGGACTAGCTACTGACGAGGACGTTAAAGCCGGGTTACGCCGCTATATTGCTGATATGGTAGGTTTTGGCGTAGGGGCCCGTGATATCCACTTTGTAGTCAGTTCCGGCGCTCAAAAAGAGGAAATCATGCCTAAAATCAATGCTGCCTTGAAAACCATGGGCTATGTGGTAAACGTGGTTACCCCGGAACAGGAAGCAAAGCTTGCACTGCGTTCCGTGCTGCCTGAACAGTTCAAAAAAAGCGGATTCGTGGTGGATATTGGCTCTGGGAACACTAAAATTTCCTGGTTGCCGAATGGAGCCCTGGAAGCAGCAGGCGCCAAATATTACCAAAACAACCTGAGTGCAGGTACGGTATATCAGGATGTAAAAAGCAAAGCTTCTCAGGTGCCATCCAACCTGCGCAACACCTGCTTTATCATTGGTGGAGTGCCTTATGAATTGGCAAAGCAAACCCGCAGTGGAAAAGAACGCTATACCGTTCTAAAAGCACCGGCTGATTATAAGGCAGAAGGCGCCAAACAGGAAGCCGGCCTGAATATTTATGCAGCCATTGCAGACGCCACTGGTTGTAAGCAATTTGTATTCGACTGGGACGCCAACTTTACCATTGGCTTTTTGTTGAATCTATAATTCGATCATGCCCTATATTTGATCCGTTCTGATGGGTGAATAGACCTTCAGAACGGATCTTTTTTTTAAAACACTTTGAATCATGAAAAAACACATACTTTTTTGGTTGTTTCTTGGCGTAGGTTTCCAAATCATTGCTCAGGATACTTTTTCCATTGTTGCCGTAGATACTATTACCGGTGAAATTGGCAGTGCCGGCGCCAGTTGTCTGGACAATATCCAGTTCCCCGGCAGTAACGGGGCCATCATTATCAGTGATATCCTTCCGGGGCGGGGAGCCATTCATACGCAGTCATACTGGAATGCTACCAATCAAAACAACGCCAGATTGCGGATGGAAGAAGGGCTGTCTCCTCAGGAAATAATTGCCTGGCTAAAAGCCAATGATGCACAAGGGGGCTTTGCATGGGTGAACCGGCAATACGGCATTGTAGATTTTGATTCTCAGGGACATCCCCGTTCAGCGGCACTGACTGGCAGCGGCTGCCTCAACTGGAAAGGACATCGATTGGGGACTAATTATGCCATTCAAGGTAATATTTTGTCGGGACCTGAAATTCTGGATAGCATGGAAGCCCGTTTTCTTGCTGCAACCGGATCTCTTTCTGACAGACTTATGGCCTGCCTTCAAGGTGCGAATGTACCTGGCGCAGATAGCCGTTGCCTGCAAAATGGCACTTCGTCGCTCTCTGCCTTTGTACGAGTAGCCAAGCCTGGAGATGCTGACGACAACTTTTGGCTGGATCTGAACGTACCATCCTTGCCAGCCGGCATGGAGCCCATTGATTCTCTGCAACGATTGTATGATCAATGGAAAACAACCATAAACATCATTGATCCAACAGAGATGTCTGTTATTCCGGTGATTTCGCCTAACCCGGCTTCTGGTTGGTTTAACGTGAGTCTGCCTTTCAACTCAGCTCAACTGGCGCTTTTTGACCTGGCGGGTCGCAACGTCTTCCGTCAAACCATTCAAAAGGGCGATAACAGACTCACCCCAAAAATTCAGCCAGGCGTATATTTCGTCAGAATTCAGGCTGAGAACCAACCAGTACACACGTTAAGATTGGTTTGGGCGGGATAGACGGTGGACGGTTGACGGCCTACGGTTGACGGTGGTACCGAGTACTCAGAACCACCGTCTACCGTCTACCGTCCCAATATTTCCCGATTCCTGAGGTACACAGCATCGTCCAGTTGTTGCCGGGATTTGATTTGAAGCGGAAGACCTATGGCTGTCGATATGATTGCGCTTCCACACATCAGATTTAAACCGTTTCTGAACTGCCGCTCATTGGTTACATTTCCCTGGTGATCAAAGGATTGTAGGGCCAGCATAGCTCCTGCGGTGGTGCCTACTACACCTGCCATGCTAATCCAAAACTGTGCTTTGAAATTACGTCTGGCTTTTTTCAATATCGGCATGGCAAAGGGTGTCTGTTCAAATTCCGGCACCAAACGCTTGTAGGAAAATCCAAGGGGTTTTGACACGCCATTTTTGACGTATACAGTGCCCCTAAAGAATTCGGTACGCAAGTAAATGGCCTCCCGGTCGTAGGTGTCGAGACAGTTTTGTTGCCCCCAAACCGGTGAAACAAAGGCAAAGCCTGAAAGGCACAATACTAGCCTTAAACAAAGAAAATGTGATCTGTTCATGGTTGAAAGTAGTGTTTGATGTTTGAAGAAAAAAACAAGAATGCTACCATGATGTTCATTTTTATCTCAGGGTTTTCCACCATATTTGTTTATTCGCACTCAACTTTAAAGCAATTGAATAATCAATTGCCATAAGCGTCGTTTCTCTGTCTTTCAAAGCAATCGTTAAATCAATGCCTACACCCGCCAACATGGATGCGCTCCAGGACTTTATCCAAAAGGAGAGCGCCTTTATCGAGAAACTCAAATCCGTTACTTCCAGTATCATCGTTGGGCAGCATCATATGCTGGATCGGTTGCTGATTGGATTATTTACCAAGGGACATATTTTGCTGGAGGGGATGCCCGGGTTGGCTAAAACCCTCGCAATTAAAACCCTGGCAGATGCAGTAGATGCACATTTTAGTCGCATCCAGTTTACCCCTGATCTGCTTCCTGCCGACGTACTGGGCACTACTATTTACAGTCCGGCAACTTCTGAGTTTACCATTAGAAAAGGACCCATTTTTGCCAATTTTGTGCTGGCAGATGAGATCAACCGAGCGCCCGCCAAGGTACAAAGTGCTCTGCTGGAGGCCATGCAGGAACGACAAATTACCATTGGCAATCATACCTTTAAACTGGAGGAACCATTTTTGGTATTGGCTACCCAAAATCCAATAGAGCAGGAAGGTACTTATCCTTTACCAGAAGCACAAGCCGACCGTTTTCTCCTGAAAGTCAAAATCGGCTACCCAACACTGGAGGATGAGCGTATAATCCTTCGGCGAAATTTGAACGATGACATGCCGGAAGTGAGTAAAGTGCTGAGTGTAAAAACATTGCTGCAAGCGCGTGAAGCCGTAAAAAAAATCCATCTGGACGAAAAAATAGAGCAATATATCCTGCAAATCGTGTTCGCAACGCGTCAACCGGAGCAATATGGTTTGGGTGCAATGGCTCCTTTGATCAGTTATGGGGCCTCACCACGCGCCACGATTGCTCTAGCCAAAGCCTCCAGGGCCATGGCCTTCCTGCAGGGAAGAGCTTTTGTAACACCCGATGATGTAAAAGCAATCTGCCCCGATGTGCTCAGGCATAGACTTGGCCTGAGTTTTGAAGCGGAGGCAGAAAACATGACTCAGGAAGATATTATTCAAACGGTGCTGAGTAAGGTGGTCATTCCATGATAATTGGATCAATGTTATTGTTAACCTGCAAAACGGAAAGCCATGGATGCCAATGAGTTGCTTAAAAAAGTGCGCCGGATTGAAATCAAAACCAAGGGGTTAAGCAGTCACCTTTTTTCCGGAGGGTACCAAAGTGCCTTCAAAGGGAAAGGCATGTCTTTTAGCGATGTCCGCTCTTACCAGCCGGGGGATGATGTACGCACCATAGACTGGAACGTAACGGCACGAACGGGTGAGCCCTTTGTGAAAGTGTTTGAAGAAGAGCGGGAGAATACCGTAATGCTGGTGGTGGATGTGAGCGGATCGGCAGTATTTGGTAGTCATGCCCAGTTCAAGGCAGAATACCTAACCGAATTATGTGCCGTGTTGGCGTTCTCCGCCATAGACAACAACGACAAAGTGGGCGTTTTGCTTTTCTCTGACCGGATTGAACTCTATATCCCTCCTAAAAAGGGCCGTCAGCATATTTTGCGTATCATTCGTGAAGTACTTACTATTCAGCCGGTTGGCCGGAAAACAGATATGAATAAAGCGCTTCGTTATCTTCACAATGGCCTGAAAAAACGCTGTGTATGCTTTGTTTTATCTGATTTTTTGGCAGAAGGGTATGAGGAATCACTTCGGGTGTTGGCGAGGCAGCATGATTGTATTGGCATTCACTGTTGGGATCCACTGGAACGTGATTTGCCGGATGTGGGCGTATTGCGTGTGGCAGATGCAGAAACTGGTGAGCAAATCTGGGTGGACACCACCAGCGACAGGCTCCGGTGGCAATATGGTCATTCGTTTGAGCAACACCGGGCTAATACTCAGCAAATGTTTCGAAAAGCTGGTGCAGATTTTTTGAGTATTGGAACCCATGAAGCATACACCAGAGCCTTGTTGCAGTTTTTTACCCGTCGTTCAAAGATTATTGCACATG
The DNA here is from genome assembly GCA_044347755.1 of Saprospiraceae bacterium. Taxonomy (GTDB): domain Bacteria; phylum Bacteroidota; class Bacteroidia; order Chitinophagales; family Saprospiraceae; genus M3007. Next base: position 38,039 of record JBIKUE010000004.1, on the reverse strand, counting down.
GTTAAACAACTGTTAGTCCTGTTGCTGTTACTCCCCATTAGTCTCTGGTCTCAACCAGGGGCCGTTATTTCCTTGCAACCAGAACGCATTGAAACGGGCGACACCACAGTCCTGTTGTTGTTTGTCAATGGCTCCAATGCGGAACCAGGGGATGTAGATTTTTTTCCCTGGTCAGATCATATCCCCGCACAAAACATTCTTCGCCGGGGCGCCTGGAAGCGAAGTGGCGCCCAATGGATTCGGCGGTTCACGATCATTGCCTTTGATAGCGCTTCGTTTAAATTGCCTCCGCTAAAGGTGAAGTTGTCAACCGGAACGGTCCTGGAAACCAATGGGGTTTCGTTATTGGTGTTTCCAACGCCTGTAGGAAGGGAATTAACCGATATGGCAAAAATTCGGGATATCTGGCGGGAACCGGAGAGTTGGGTGGATTATTGGTTGTATGGCGCCGGTGTACTTGCGCTATTGCTGACCCTGGTTTGGTGGTGGTGGAAAAACCGCCGAAAGCCAGTGCAGGTTCCAGTCGCTGTGCAGGCGCCAACTCCGGAACCTGCACCCCAAACAGCTGCCGAAGAGGCTATAGCCAAACTTCTATCCCTTCAAAGCAAACAGCATTGGAAACATAACCGGGTAAAGGAACACTATGTGGATTTTAGTTTGATTGTACGGGGATATCTCGAGAACCAGTTTCATATTCCAGCATTGGAATCCACTACTTTGGAGCTGAAAACGCAGTTAAGGCAAACATCGGCCAGTGAAACGTTTCAAAACCAAATTGAAACACTGCTACACCAGGCAGATATGGTGAAATATGCTCAATCCAGGCCTGATCATTCGGTCCATGAAAACATCATCGAAAAAACTATAACCATCATAAAAACTTCTCAATCCCTTTTAAGCAGTGGGCGACCACAAGAGTCGCCCCTTCAAAAAACGCCTCCATATTCCTCCATCTAATCCTCCCTCACTCCATGTCTTTCGCTCAACCTTATTGGCTCCTGCTGCTTTTATTACTGCCCTGGCTGATGTATCAGTACAGGCGGGACGCGCGCAGGCGTCACGTAACCCTGCAGGTATCGCGATTGCAGGCAATGCGCGGAGTTAAAACCTGGGTAGTATATGCCCGAAACTGGATACAATACATCCGATGGCTGGTTATCGGGTTGGTGATTATGGCCATGGCACGACCGCAATTGTTCTGGCATGAAGAGGAAGTACAGGCCGAATCCGTTGATATTATGTTGGTAATGGATGTTTCACCCAGCATGCTATCAAAGGATTTTCGGCCGGATCGGTTGACGGTGGCAAGAGAAATGGCAGTTAGCTTTGTCAATCGCCGACCTTATGATCAATTAGGACTGGTTTTGTTTTCAGGAGGCGCTTTTACCCAGTGTCCGCTGACGAATGATCGCCGTATCTTACAGGCTTTCATTAATAACATTCAGGTAGGCAGATTACCCGATGGAACGGCCATAGGAATGGGAATTGCTACCGCCCTGCTACATCTTGACAGGAGCAAATCAAAAGGTAAAATGGTATTGTTGATCACAGATGGAGAGCAAAATGCCGGCGAAATGGGGCCATTAACGGCCGCCACTGCAGCCAAAGCGCTTGGCATACCGATATATGTCATTGGTTTAGGGAGTGATGGTCTGGTTCAGTCGCCCGTTCAGCAGGGCGCCCTGGGTACCTGGAGTTTTGCAACCCGGGAAATGACCTTCGATACCCGAACGCTGGAGCAAATATCAGCCTTTAGCGGAGGCAAATTTTATCGTGCAAGAACCGTATCAGACCTGGATAAGATCTATGATGAAGTGGAAAACCTGGAAAAAACAAAAGTGACAATAAAAAGCGTCAAACGCACCTCGGAATTGTTTTTTTGGTTCCTGAACGCAGCTTTTTGTTTACTACTACTGGAACTGTCTCTTCGCTGGGGACCCCTCCGGGTTATAACTGTTTAAAACTTCGGGCTACAAATATTGCGCCTCTAAAGAGGCTTGAATGTTCTTCGAACATATTAAACCCCATAAACCTATAAATCCCATAAACCCTTGTTTTACTTCGAAAGTCCTGATCTTCTTTACCTTTTAACCATTGCACCAGTATTGCAGTTGATGCTGCTCTGGGCTTATTGGCGATGGCGTCAGCGTACCTTGCGTCGGTTAGGTTCGCCTGCGCTGGAGGAAAGATTGTTGAAAGGTTTCTCTTCCTGGCGTTTTTGGGCAAAGAATGTAATGTTTGGACTGTCTGTTGTATTGATCATTATTGCCATTGCCAGTCCGGTAACTTTAAAAAAGGTGGAAAGTCGGGAGCGAAAAAGTGCGGATGTTTTGCTGGCCATGGATGTGTCAAACAGTATGCTGGCCCGGGATGTAACACCGAGTCGGCTGGAACAGGTCAAGCAATTTATTCGTCGGTTAGCTCCAGTACTGGAAGGAGAGCAGGTTGGGCTGGTTTGTTTTGCCGGAGAGGCATTTCCCCAGATGCCACTTTCCGAAGATATGGAAGCATTGCTGATGTTTACCCAAAATGCGCAACCTGATTTCATCACTGATCAAGGCACTGATATTGGTACTGCTTTGGAATTGTGTATCCGAATGCTGGAGTCGGATGAGCCGGCAGGCCGGGCAATCATTTTGTTCAGTGACGGGGAGAACCACGAAGAAAAAGCGCTGCAAAAAGTGCGTGAGGCCAGTGCGGCAGGGATTGATGTGTATACCGTCGGTGTGGGCAATGCCGGAGGAGCAGTCATTCCGGATGGCGCAGATGGATTGCGCAAAGATGGCATGGGTAAGACGGTACAAACCTCATCAAACGATGCACTCATGCGCTCATTAGCGCAGGCGGGTGGGGGAGAGGCGCTTCATTTACGAAATGCTGAACAGGCGATTACTGAGATAAAAAGAGCCATTGAAGGTTTGCAAAAACGCACGGTTACCCTCCAAGCCAAAACAGAAAAAGTATATTTGTTCCATTGGTTTTTACTGCTGGCGCTTTTGTTGCTGGTGGCGGAACAAGTCATGTGGTGGAAGAAAAAAACGGCCGGGGCGGTTATGCTGGTTTTTTTGGTGCATGGAGCTACGGCTCAGGAGGATCATCAAATACTTAGAAAAGGACAGGGGTTTTATGATAAAGGAGCATATGAGCAAGCTCAAAATATATACTTGAAGGCCAAATCCACTTCGGGCAAATTCAACGCTGCGAATGCCGCCTATTTGAATGAAGACCTTGATTTATCCGTAAAATTATACCGGGAAGCTGCAGAACGCAGTGTAACGAACAAGCAAAAAGCGGATGCCCTGTACAATCTCGGCAATGCCTGCCTGCTTTTGGCTGATTATCGGGCAGCTATTGATGCCTACGAACGGAGCCTACGCCTCCTGCCTGCCCAACCGGATGCACAGAAAAATTTGCAAATAGCCAAACGCAAGCTGGAAACACCACCACCGCCACCACCGCCACCTCCGCCGCCACCACCATCAAAGCAACCCAGGCTTCAATACCTGGATCAGGTACAAGCCATTCGAAAACCTGATGTCCCACCTGCCAACCTCACTGCTGCCCAAGCCCGCGCGCTTCTGGACCAGGCACTGCAATCAGCAGAACAAAAAAATGCAAGTACTTACCGTGAACTCGCTCCAGCCAACCGACCATCGAGATTGAAGAAGGATTGGTAGTATCGCGGAACGCTATTCCAGGCACCACCCTGTATCCAGAAACCCTATTCCGGGTCTCCAAAGTATTCCCCGGAATAGCATTCCGGGATACATTCGCCCATTGGTGACGGAATGACATTTTTTTAAGGATTAAGGTGACATTCTGGCATTTTTCAGGAACACTTGCCTTACCTTTGTGGTTTAAATGGACTACCAAAATGAATCAAAACCATTTAGATGAAGAAACAGCCCTTCAGCACGGTACTGATATGCTGGAAACTGGCTCATCCTTTGCCGAAGTAGCAACTTATTTGAGGGGAAAGGGGATTTCAGACGAGGTAGTTAGCCGAATCATTGCTACAGGCGCTCAGGGGCCATTAAAACGCCAACTGCGGAATTACTCCTGGATTGCAGGTATTGCTCTGGTAGCTGCCCTTGGACTGTTCCTTTTTGCCTTGCAACTGCAAAATGAACAACAAGCATTGATTCAAAGAATGATCGAAGAAGGGGATTCTGTTTCGTTGCCAAACGGAGAAGCAGTATTATTGAATGATCCTGACCGGCACTTGTTTCCAGGCCGCCTGGCTTTTTTCAGCCTGATAGCTGGCGTGATTGGTGCATTTAAAGCTTTCAGCGCCCGAAAAACCTTGAACCAACTCAAGCGCTCAATTGGGTAATTGAAGAAAAACTTATGTTGTACGATACAAATCCAACCCTGGAGGGGGTGAAAACCATTGACGAAGCCAAGCAGGGCAGCGTCTTTTTTAAGGAGTTCCCAACAATGGGAAACACTCCTGGGTTGAAGCATTTTTATATTGAGAGTTACGGCTGCCAGATGAATTTTTCCGATTCGGAAATTGTAGCCAGTATCCTTGGAGATATTGGATATGCACCCACACGGATCATGGAAGAAAGTGATTTGATTCTGGTCAATACCTGCTCCATTCGGGAAAAGGCTGAAGAAACCGTGCGCAAGCGACTCAAAGTGTTTGAGCTCATCAAACGCGAACGCCCGGGGGTAAAAGTCGGCGTGTTGGGCTGCATGGCCGAGCGGTTGAAGAAAAAATGGCTTGAAGAGGAAAAACTCGTTGATCTGGTCGTTGGTCCGGATGCCTACCGTGATCTGCCTGGTTTGATAGGTGGTGCTGAAGAAGGCGGCCGAATGGTAAATGTGTTGCTTAGTCGGGAAGAGACCTATGCAGACATCAGCCCGGTGCGCCTGGATTCCAATGGTGTGACGGCGTTTATATCCATTATGCGCGGTTGTGATAACATGTGTTCCTTCTGCGTGGTGCCTTTCACGCGCGGCCGCGAGCGCTCCCGCGACCCGTTCAGTGTAGTGGCGGAGGCGCAGGATTTGTTCGACAAAGGATACCGCGAAGTGACGCTTTTGGGTCAAAACGTAGATTCTTACAAATGGGAAAATCCGGAAAGCGGAGAAAAGGCAGACTTCGCTGATTTGCTGGCTATGACCGCAAACATCCATCCGGATCTGCGTGTGCGATTCAGCACCAGCCACCCAAAGGATATGACAGATAAGGTATTGCACACTATGGCAGCACATGAAAATATCTGTAAATACATCCATTTGCCAGTACAATCAGGTAATTCTCGTATTCTGGAACTCATGAACCGCACCTACGATCGGGAATGGTACATGGACCGTATGCGTAGTATCTGGAACATTCTTCCGGATGCAGCCGTATCCAGCGATATTATTACCGGTTTTTGCTCTGAAACAGAAGAAGAACATCAGGATACCTTGTCCATCATGGAGTTCTCTAGATACTCCATGTCGTACATGTTCGCTTATTCCGAGCGCCCGGGTACCCTGGCTGCCCGAAAATTTGCAGATGACATCCCGGAAGACGTCAAAAAACGGCGTCTGAATGAGGTGATTCGTTTACAAAACACCCTGAGCCTGCAACACAACCAAAAAGAGGTTGGCAAAACGTTCAAGGTGTTGATCGAACGTGATTCGAGTCGCTCCGATAAAGATTTTTGTGGAAGAAACTCTCAAAATAAGATGTGCGTATTCCCTAAAAAGGAAGGACTCAAACCGGGTGATTATGTCATGGTGCACATCAAGGATGCCACCAGTGCCACCCTTTTGGGAGAGGTGGTGTCATGAATAGGATATCTCCGGAAAAACAAGGAGCCAGATTGCTGATTCGTCTCCTGATTTGGGGGGTGGCTTTGTTATGCTTCTGGTATGGATGCAAAGGCATATCTAGTCAGGGTATTTGGTCGAGAAATGCTATAGGTGGACCATTAACCATCCCTCCGGAGGGGTTCTTGATTTTTGGTGTGTTATTGTTTTTCCTGGATTGGGTAGTGCAGAGATCGGATTAAATCATAAAGCAGCAATTGATTATACAAAGTGGCAAGTAACCTTCAATCAATAAAAGCCCGATTTGGCATCGTTGGTTCATCGGCAGCACTGGATGCAGCCTTGGAAACGGCAACTCGTGTGGCGCCCACTGATTTGACGGTACTTATTACCGGAGAAAGTGGGGTGGGCAAGGAGGCTTTTTCCAAGATCATACATGCCCTTTCTTCCCGTAAACACAATGAGTTTATTGCCGTCAACTGCGGGGCAATACCGGAAGGGACCATCAATTCCGAGTTATTTGGGCATGAAAAAGGCTCCTTTACCGGCGCTGTGGGTGAACGCAAGGGTTACTTTGAAACAGTAAACGGTGGAACCATTTTCCTGGATGAAATCGGAGAAATGCCCAATGATACGCAGGCTTATCTATTGCGGGTGCTTGAATCCGGTGAATACATCCGCGTTGGCGCCAGCAAAGTGCAGAAAACGGATGTGCGCATTATTGCAGCTACCAATGTAAATCTGGAGGACGCCGTGCGAAAAGGAAAGTTTCGGGAGGATCTGTTTTACAGGCTAAACACCGTACCTATCCGGGTTCCCTCACTTAAAGACCGTCCGGAAGATATTACCTTGCTATTCCGCCGTTTTGCAGGTGATTTTGCAGAAAAATACCGCATGCAACCCGTCAGACTCGATGAGCGGGCTGAGTTGGTGTTGGAAAACTATCGCTGGCCAGGGAACATAAGGGAATTGAAGAATGTAGCAGAACAGTTATCGGTGCTTTCTGAAGAGAGAGCCATAACGGCAGAATCCCTCCAGCGAACTATGCCCCAGTTATTCAATCGCCATTTGCCTGTGCCGAGTAATCCAACGGGATCCTTCCATAAAGGCAGCTCGGATTTTCAGGAGCGGGAACTGCTTTACAAGGTCTTGTTTGACATGAAAAACGACTTGAATGAGTTGAAATCCATGTTCTTCAAACTGGTGGAAAGCAACAATTTAAGAATGCCTGAAAGCAATAATTTCCGGCAAATACCATCCGGGTTCGGCAACTTTTCGGAGTCTCATTTCGAAGAAACACCATTTCTTAGAGAGTCTGCTCCACGGTTTCAAAACCTGGAAAATGATCGTGTCAGACCTATTATCATTGACCCCTCCAATAGCGCCGGAAACTTTGACGACAGCGAAGAAGAAGATATGCCTCTGACAATGGATGAAATTGAAAAGGATGCCATCAAAAAAACATTGGCCAAATATAAAGGCCGGCGTAAAGAGGCTGCCGATGAGCTGCGTATTTCTGAACGCACACTGTATCGCAAGATCAAACAATATGATTTGTAGGCTATTTCATCCTGAGGGATGTTAACAATTGCAAAAACGGTGGCACGCCATGCCGCAGCATAGGATATTTGTGCGTCTAAATAAACCTGATGATTCTTTCCAACCAATTTAAAAAAACATCTCGGATGAAGCGCTTTTTCATTCTATCTCTTTTTTCCCTTTTCCTTTCTCAAGTATCTTTTGCTACCGATGGCCCGGGTTATAAAATCCGCGTAAAACTGGAGAACTATGCCTCGAATGAACTGGTGATTGGTTTTCACTATGGAGAAAAACAATATGTAAAAGATACCGTAACCTTGGGGGCTGACGGTTACTTTACGTTTGAAGCGGATACCCTTTTCCCTGCTGGCGTTTATTTGTTGGTACTTAAACCCGACAATAGCTTCATTCAGGTTTTGCTGGACGACAAAAACCAACAATTTACTATTAACACAGATGCCAAAGACCCGGTGAACAAGATGAAGGTAAAGGGATCCACGGATAATGAGCTCTTCTATGAATACATGAAATTACTCAACCGCCAGCGTCCGGAAGCAGATACCTTGCGCGCACAACTGGCCAAAGTAAAAGCTCAGCCAGCGGATTCAGCCAAAATAGCATCCAAAATTTTAGATATTGATAAGGCTGTTAAAAAGCATCAGCAGGATTTAATCAATAAAAATCCTGGCACTTTGTCGGCTAAAATTGTCAAAGCGGCAATCGATCCGGAAGTGCCGGAATTCAAGGGGGATGAAAAAACTGTAGCCAGGAAAAAGTTTAACTGGGTGAGAGCTCATTTTTTTGACAATATCGATGTGGCAGACCCTTCACTTTTGCGCAGCCCGGTTTTGCATAACAAAGTAGATTATTTCATCACCAAGCTTACCCCTCAACATCCTGATTCTGTGAATCTTGCGCTGGATTGGTTATTTGGTCAACTGAAAGGGAAACAAGGAGGGGAGAATTACAAGTATTATCTCATTCATTTCCTGAACTATTATGCCAAATCCAACATTGTAGGATTTGATGCCTGCTACGTTCATATTGCTCAAAAGTACTACTGCGAAGGGCAGGCTCCCTGGACCAAAAAAGAAGATCTGGAAAAAATATGCGATAATGCCCGCAGGCTGGAGCCGGTTTTAATTGGTAAAGTGGCTCCCAATATTGTGGTTGCCGACCAGAATAACCAACCACGTGCCCTATGGGATGTGGATGCCGATTACACCGTGCTTTTTTTCTGGGCTACTGATTGTGGTCATTGTAAAAAGGCTGCGCCGCATATGGTTGAATTTGCAAAGAAGTTCAAGGATAGGGGAGTAAAAGTTTTTGCCGTTTGCACCGGAGTTGTAACATCCAAGGAAGATTCTAATACCTACGAAAAGGTGAAAGAGTCATGTTGGAAAGGAGTAGAGGAAAAGGCTTTTGATGATAATTTGTTCCTGAATACCTACGATCCATTTATCAAAAGCCGTTATAAAATGCTGTATGATGTACAAACCACGCCCCAAATATTCATATTGAACCGCAATCATGAAATCCTGATGAAGCGGATCGGTGCAGAACAACTGGGTGATGTGATGGAGCAAGTCATCAAATTTCAGGAAGAAAAGAAAAAAGGGTAAGCTCTTTTTTAGGTTTTTTACAAAAACATTTGGTGGAATCTCTTAAAAAGTTCTACTTTTGCGGCTCGAATTTTTGAATTCAAGTTTGCAACCACTTTTCAGCAAAATAGCGTCATGAAAAAAGATATTCATCCGGCCAGCTACCGTCTCGTTGTGTTCAAAGACATTTCTACCGACGATTCATTTTTGGGCAAATCCTGCGCCGCAACGAAAGACACGACTACCTGGGAGGACGGAAAAGAGTACCCATTGGTAAAAATGGAGATTTCTTCCTTCAGCCACCCATACTTCACCGGTCAGATCAAACTGGTTGACACTGCTGGTCGTATCGACAAGTTCAACAAGCGTTTCTCTAAGTTCGCCAAGTAATTGCCGGCTTTCCAATTTTTTAGGAGTCCCAATAGGCATTTATGCGTATTGGGACTTTTTTATTTCGGAAATTTGCCCTGAAACCGGTTTGACCTTATTACATGCATGTTTAAAGGCAGGTTAAAAATAGAAACAACCATGGCCAATATCATTCTGTTCGACACCGATGCAAGGGATCATTTACTTCCCTTAACGGCCACCCGCCCAATGGGCGAGTTGCGGTTGGGGGTGCTCACCCTTCGGGAAAAATGGGAACGTCGCTTGAATGGCACTGTTTCCTATATCACTCAGGAATATCTGCAGGAAAAATTTCCTATCCAGATCGAAAAAGAAAACCTGATCATAAATGGAGGCGTTTTGCCAACCCCTCAATTATGCGAAAGAATCGAAGCGCTGGGGCTAAACGAAGCGCTGTTGCGTAACGGAGAATTGATCGCAGCCAGGCTTAACGAAGCACAGTTTGAATTGCTGCTGGGTGAAGAAGAGGTAAATGAGCTACTTGGGCAGGAGCTCGAATCTTCAATCCCATTACTGGAAATCACCAATTTGTGGCAGCTGACCAAATTAAATGAGCAGGCGCTGATGGAAGATTTTGCTTTGATAACTGTCGGCAGGCATACCGCGGCAGTTTCCCATACCAATCGTATTATCGGGCCGATGGAAAACCTCTTTCTGGAGGAAGGCGTAGAGATGGAATACTGCACCATCAATGTAAGAACAGGGCCGGTATATATCGGCAAAGGGGTTGAAGTGATGGAAGGAGGTATGCTGCGTGGACCTATTGCTATTGGCGAACATAGTATATTGAAAATGGGCGCCAAGATATACGGCCCCTGCACGTTTGGTCCAGGATGCAGGGTGGGAGGAGAAGTAACCCGCTCCATCTTTATGGCCAATGCCAATAAAGCCCACGATGGCTATCTGGGAGATTCCGTCCTGGGGGAATGGTGTAACCTGGGTGCTGATACCAATAACTCTAACCTCAAAAATAATTACACGGAGGTTAAACTATGGGACTACGCTACAGAACGTTTTGAAAAAAGCGGACAGCAGTTTGTAGGACTGTTCATGGGTGATCATTCCAAATGTGCCATCAATACGATGTTCAATACCGGAACGGTAGTAGGCGTTTTTGCCAATATTTATGGAGCCGGATTCCCGCGCAATTTTATTCCTGATTTTTCATGGGGTGGCCCCGATGGCTACCGAACCTATAAATTCCTGGAGGCTTGTGAAACGGCAGCAATGGTAATGGGGCGCCGAAAACAGGAATTTACAGAAATAGAAAAGGCCATTCTTTATCATGTCTACGAGCAAACCGCACGTTTTAGAACATGGGATAAATGACCAGTTTGCCTCAAAATGACCATAATGACCTCATAAATATGGCTACAAAATACGACCAAAGAGGGGTTTCTGCCTCCAAAGAAGAAGTACACGCAGCGATTAAGCATTTGGATAAAGGCTTGTACCCCAATGCTTTTTGTAAAATACTGCCTGATCTGGCAGCAGGCAATCCTAAATATTGTAACCTGCTGCATGCAGATACCGCAGGTACCAAAACCAGCCTTGCCTATTTATACTGGAAGGAAACAGGCGACTTGTCTGTTTGGCCAGGAGTTGCTCAGGATGCCATTGTGATGAACCTGGACGATATGGCCTGTGTGGGCTGTGTAGACAACATTATGTTGAGCAGCACTATTGGCCGAAATAAAGGCCTGATCCCGGCTGAAGTCATTGCAGCCGTTATCAAAGGCACTTCTGATTTTGTAGACAAAATGCGTGAACATGGAGTAGAAATGCACCTGGCAGGGGGCGAAACGGCCGACGTAGGAGATATTGTCAGAACCATCGACGTAGGTTTTACGGCTTTTGCCCGTATGAAGCGCAGTGAAGTGCTCACTCCGGGTATTCGTTCAGGAGATGTGATTGTTGGATTGGCTTCCTTTGGCCAGTCTACCTATGAAACAGAATACAATGGTGGTATGGGCAGCAATGGACTCACGGCGGCTCGCCATGATGTTTTGTCTAAACATTATGCGCAGAAGTATCCGGAAAGCTTCGATCCAAGGTTGCCCGATGAGGTAGTGTATACCGGTAATCAACTCCTTACAAATAAGGTGGATGTTGGAAATCAATCTGTTACTGTTGGCAAATTGATCCTTTCTCCCACCCGCACCTATTTGCCGGTGCTACAGGAAATCCTGCGCGAACACCGCAAGAAAATCCATGGTTTGATCCATGTAACCGGAGGCGCACAAACCAAGGTGCTTAAGTTTGCCAAAGATGTACATATTGTTAAAGACAACCTTTTTGAACTTCCGCCGTTATTCCGTTTGATTCAGGAAAGCAGCCATACTCCCTGGAAGGAGATGTACCAGGTATTTAATATGGGGCATCGTATGGAGATTTATCTCCCGGGCCGTCATGCTGACACCATCATGGCCATTGCTCAAAAATATGGGATTGATGCCAGGATTATTGGTCGGGTGAAAAAAGCCACAGGTGAAAAAGTAACGGTAAAAAGCCCGTATGGTAAATTTGAATACACTGGATAATGTGGGGAATGTGGTTAATGTGGGGAATGTGGTTAATGTGGGAAATTTGGGCAATGGGGGGAGAAAAAAGGGAATCAGTCTTTCTTTTGCCGGTTATTAACCGTCTTTGAAGCGAATTAAGTTCTACATCATTATGAAAAAACTATTGTCGATTGCAATTTTTGGACTATTGCTTTATGCTTGTCAACAGGATCCTGTGGTTAAGCTGGAGCAGAAGTTAACGGAGTTAGATGCTGCAATGGGCGGCGCATCCGTAACCGATAAAGCCAAAGCAGAAGAATTCATCAAAACCTCTGAAGAGCTTGCCGGTTTGCTGGAAAAAGCTAATCCCGATAAATACGTGAATCTGATGCTCAAAGCTGCAGGATTGGCTAAAACCATCCAACAGCCAGAAAAGGCCATTGCGTTGTATCAAATGGTGATGGATAAATATCCACAACACAAAAAAGCGCCTACAGCTCTCTTTATGATTGGCTTTGTGCAGGAGAACGATCTGAACCAACTGGATCAGGCTAAGACCACCTACGAAAGTTTCCTGGCAAAATATCCGAATGATCCGGACTTTACAGATGATGCGCAAAATGCACTCAAGCAATTGGGCAAATCACCAGAAGAACTCATCCGGGAGTTTGAACAAAACGCTGGGCAAAAACAGTAGTGCAAAAGTTAAAACCAGTAACTCAGTTTCATGGTCATAGCACGGTTTTTTACCCCCAGATTTTCAACCCCTGAGTTGTCTGTGTAAACAATAAAGAGATCGCTCATTGGTCTGAATCGCCATTGAAAACGGCTATTGATGTTGAAATTGTCTGCCTGTGTATTGTACTGCAGGAAGGTTGTCCACCAAATGTTTTTGGCAAAAAACACCTCTACCCTGGGCGTAATATTCAAAAATTCTACGTCGCAATAAGGCGCAGGGAAGTTCAGTTTATTGTATTGTACCCTTACCGCAACATTCATAATTGGCTGAATGCGGCAGGTCAGGGAGGCTCCCGCCAACCATTGATGTCCGTTGTAAAACTCCCCTCCTCCCACATTGAAGTTGTAAAACCACGGCTTGCGGTAATCGGAACTCCATTCTAATCCTCCGGAAGCGAATTGATAATCCGTTGCGGGCAATGGCGGGCATTTCAGCAGGTCTTCCTCGTCATCAAACTTAAAGGACACCGGAACATTGGCCCAGTTTGGATTCACTGATGCTGATAATTCACTGGTGTTTTTAAAATTCAGAGACCACTCAAAGCTGTTTGATGATTCGTTTAGCGTCCCGTTTGGGTTCAATACCTGAAAAAGCTCTGCACTTATCTCCATGAAATTCAGTTTGCTGTTTGAATTTTTCGGGAAAAACTGATAGGATAGTGTATTGAACCAGAAATTATATCCCAGCCGGAAAGTGCTATCCAGTTGCACATCATAGTTTTCAATCCTTCGCTCAAAGCCCAGATCAGCATAATAATTCTCTCCCATATGCAGAAAATCAGTTAGCCAGGAGAACCCGCGTACGCGGTATTGTCCACCCATATTTCCCCACCAGTTTTTTCCTGTAATTCCTGGTTGGAAAGACCGGTGATGAGAAGCCCAGCCGGCCCATTTACCGTTTAGGGAAGTAAAAGAGAGCTCCAGCCCGGCATTGCGGGAAAACTGATTGTTTGCCAATTCGCCAGTTGCACTGTAAGACTCCCTGTCCAGGAAATAACCAGACACGGTACTGCGACCAAACACCCGGTAATTACCAGCCAAAGCGGTGTATTGTCTGGCTGGTGTTTCACCTTGTTTGCCAGTCAGCATAGTCAAAGCGCCAATTCTGGTATCAGCATTCAGATTGCCCGTAAGTCGCAATCCGCCAATGATGGGCAAAGGGGCGCCTGTCTCATCCAACCCGATGGTTCTGGAAAAGAAGGGCCGTATGGGCGGGATTCCAAAGTTGCCGAATACATCGCCATTTTCCAGAAAAAAGGTGCGTTTTTCAGGCAATTGAACGTCAAAACGGGTGAGGTTGACCACTTGCTCATCAATTTCCACCTGCGAGAAATCCGGGTTTACCGTTACATCCAGATTCAATCCGGAGCCAATCCCGATTTTTGCATCTATGCCCAGGTTGGGTTTTACAGACCAATCTTCTTTCGCTTCATAATCTCTGGCAAAGGCGGTGGTGGCATAAGGTATCAGGTTGTAATTGCCCTTTACCTTTCCCGGGGAGGTTTCCCAAACCAGGGATCCTGTCCAGCCAAGATCGATAGCATCAAATTGAAAGGGAATCTGTGCCCAAACAGAATACAGCCCGTTGGTGAGGTCGTTTCGGATAAAGTTGATGCCCCAGGTGTTTTGACCTTCCTTAAACCTCAGAATACGCAAAGGGATGGCATATTCTGCCGTCCAGCGGTCAGCATAGTTTCGGGTTTCTACTACCCAGGTATTATCCCAGTTCAGGTCCATATCATCGGTACCACTTGAAAGCAGGCCTTCACTCTGTACGCCATTTGCTGAAATGCCGAAAAAATAACCGTTTACAGCGGAATTAGCGGGGTCCAGGATAACGGCAAACCCGTCGGAATCCCAGTAACCGGCATCACGCTTCAAACTTTGGATTACGTGTTGAGGGGTTGAGTCATATGCTGTGACAGCTATATAAAGATATCGGTTATCAGAGGCGCATTGCACTTCTGTTTGTTGCGGAGCAGGAGCGCCATCTCTTGGCCATTTCAACCAAAAATTGGATGTTTTAGCAGCAGATTTCCAGGTAGCTTCCTGGAGGTTGCCATCTACTTTTATAGGATCCTGAACCGGGGCTATTTTTAGTTGATATGCAGCCTGCTGGGCATTCCGATCCAACGTCTGAGCTTGTGTACTCAAACCAGATACGCAGATTTGACCCAAAGCCAGGAGCACTAATTTTTTCAAAAGGGAGGGGATTGAGCAAGGGTAGGGGATCAGGTGCATGGATGGCAATTCAAAACATTTTCTTTAGAATGTTGCAAAAAAATAAACAAAAAGTGAAAATTGATCTATTTTTGTACAACTAAAATTGAAAAAATGGACAACACACTCCTTTTTTTACTTGGAGGGATATTGCTCATCGTATTGTTGGTGCTATTGTTAAGACAACAAGGCGCCCATGCTGGTCAGTTCCCAAACAAAGAACTATTTGTACCAAGGGAGCTGCATGAGGCCATTTTGGTTGAAACGCAGCGTCTTCGCCAGGAATTAGCCGGCAAAGAACGGGAGATTAGGGATGCTCATGCCCAATTGTCAGCGAAAGAACAGCAGGTGTTTCATTTGGAAGATCGACTTCAAGGACAACGACAGGAGTTGGACCAGTTGCAATCCAAATTTAAAACAGAGTTTGAAAACATTGCCAACAAACTCCTGGAGGAAAAATCGGAACGATTCACCGCACAAAATGCGCAGCAACTTCAATCGGTGTTGCTTCCTCTAAAAGAAAAGATCAAGGAGTTTGAAGAAAACGTTGACCGAAAATTTCTCGAGGAAACCCGGGAAAAAACCAGTCTTAGAAAAGAACTGGAACAGCTTCATAACCTTAATCAACAACTCAGCCACGATGCGCACAACCTGGCAACGGCCCTGAAAGGCCAAAGCAAGGTGCAGGGAGATTGGGGCGAACATCAATTGGAAACCCTATTGGAAAAATCAGGTCTGCAAAAAGGGGTGCATTTTCTTACCCAAACCACATTTAGAAATGAAGATGGGGCTGCCAAAAGACCTGATTTTATTATTCAACTTCCAGAAAACAAGCAGCTCGTTGTAGATTCAAAAGTTTCCCTGACGGCTTTTGAGCGCTATTTTAATGCGGCAGATCCGCAGGAAAAAGAACAGCATTTGAAAGCGCATGTAAACAGTTTAAGAAGTCATGTAGACAACTTGAGCCGAACCAATTACCAGACCTTGTATCAGATCAATACGCCTGATTACCTGTTGCTTTTTGTTCCATTGGAAGGCGCTCTTTCCCTTGCTTCACAGGCTGATCCAGGGTTGTTTACAGATGCGCTCGAGCGCAACATCGTGCTGGTAAGCAATAGTAGTCTGCTGGCAACCCTTCGTACCGTATCACACATTTGGAAGCAGGAAAAACAAGCCAAATCCGTGTTAGAAATAGCCAGGCAGAGTGGTCTGCTGTATGACAAATTTGTTGCCTTTGTAGACGATCTTCGTACGATTGGTGCCAGGTTGGATAATGCCCGGATGGCTTATGATGATGCCATGCATAAACTAACCAATGCATCCCGGCCAGGGGATACACTTATTGGAAAAGCAGAAAAAATCAAGGAATTAGGCGCCAAGGCAACCAAATCTTTACCACAAGATTTGCTATTGGCAGAAATCGGGGAGCTAAATAATCAGGAGCAGGGGTGAACAAGTGTTCATCCCTGAAATAACTAAGTTTGATGGTGTAGTGGAGCTTAGAAATGCGGGCAATTGCATTTCGGCTTAAACAGGCTACAGGCCTGGAGTGCCATCATACCGAAAGTAAGTGCGAACATGGCGAGACGCCACCAATTGATCTTCAAATTTTTCATAGCAAAGTGTATGGTTGTAGTTATTAGGCAGCGAAAGTAGCGAAAAGGTTTGTTACGGTAACAACTTTTAACTATTTGCCGGTAGCATTCATAGCTTTTTCTAATCCGATCGTAACGAAGGTTTTGATGACTTCAGCCGACTTTTCCAGGATTCTGGACAATTCAGCCTTTTCATCTTCCGACCATTTTCCCAACACAAAGTTCACCTGTTTTCCTTTGGAAAAACTGCTGCCGATGCCTATTCGTAGCCGTGGATAGGCATCAGTTCCCAGTAGTTCCTGTATACTTTTGAGCCCATTGTGTCCGCCATCAGAACCTTTGGCCCGAAGCCTTTGTTTGCTGAATTCCAGATTGAGATCGTCGAGGACCACCACACTATTCTCCACAGGAATTTTTTCTTTCTGGAGCCAATAGCGAATGGCTTTGCCGCTAAGGTTCATGTAAGTATTTGGCTTAAGCAAAATGAGTGTCCGGCCTTTGAATTTTACTTCCGCCAGATCACCATGGGTATTTCCTTTCCATTCTCCACCCAGTTCTTTGCAGAGGTGGTCTACTACTTCAAACCCTATATTGTGCCGGGTTCCGTCATATTCATACCCAATGTTTCCCAAACCAGTTATCAAATATTTCATGCCGTTATTCCTGTGAAAATTGGAGGCAAAATTACGAGTATGGGCAACCATTTTTACTTTAGCAACATCTAAATACCATGAAAAAGTGGATTTATAGCTGGATGTTTCTGGCAACTGTGGTTTTTTCCGGATGGTCATGTCAGAAAACAGAAGATCAGGCGCCCGGATTTGACATGCTTTTTGAACGGGAGTTTAGTATTCCTGCAGGTATCGGGGTGTTTGATGTACACCATTTTCAGCTTAAAAATATCTCCTCAGACTGGGATCGTTACCTGCAGGAATTGGGTAAAACAGGAGATCAAATCACTCGTGTTGTCAATGGTCAGGCCAGTATTGGCGGAACCTTTGGAGACGCGGATTTGAGTATCATCGATCGCATTTCTGTTCGGGTATATGATGAAACCAACCCAAACGACTGGGTGGAAATTGCCTACCGGGATCCTGCGCCGCTGAATACCGGCAATGTTCTTCCACTTATTCCTTCTCTGGCTGATGTAAAGCGCTTTTTTGAAAAGCCCCGGTTTTCTGTAGATGTAGTCATTTGGCTTCGTGGTACCACCCTGGATCAAAATGATGTTCGTTTGAGCCTGACGATGCGATCCGTATTTTAGACTATTGGAAAGTTGCCGCGTTTTTGCCCATCAAAATGGGTAATTTATGTACTTTTGCCCACCTAACTAAAATTACAATCTAGATCGTGTCAAATACTCCTGATAAGAGTCTGGTAACGTCTACCGACTCGTTTCCCATTAATGGTACTGACCACCTCGAATTCTATGTCGGGAATGCCAAGCAAAGTTCCATGTACTACCAGGCTGCCCTGGGTTTTGAACTGGTGGCTTATGCTGGTCCTGAAACCGGTGTACGTGATCGGGTAAGTTATGTGCTGCAGCAAAACAAAATTCGAATCGTTCTCACCTCATCCCTGATGCCAGGTACGGAGATTGCCCGGCATGTATCAGATCATGGTGATGGTGTTAAGGTATTAGCTTTGTGGGTAGACGATGCTGTGAAGGCTTATGAAACGGCCCTCTCCAGAGGCGCGGAATCTGCCTTTGCTCCAAAAACCATAAAAGATGACGAGGGGGAAGTGGTTATGGCGGCTATTAAAACCTATGGAGAAACCATCCACACCCTCGTAGAGAGAAAAAACTACACAGGTATTTTTATGCCTGGGTATCAACCCCGGCAAAGTGTTTACCCTGCCAAATCTGTGGGCTTAAAATACGTGGATCACTGCGTTGGAAACGTTGAACTGGGTACCATGAATCAATGGGTGAAGTTTTACCAGGATGTTATGGGCTTTAAACTTCTGATCACTTTTGACGATAAGGATATATCCACAGAATACACCGCTTTAATGTCGAAAGTGGTCAGTAATGGCAATGGTTACATCAAATTCCCGATAAACGAACCTGCAAAAGGCTTGAAGAAGAGCCAGATTGAGGAATATCTGGATTTTTACCGTGGTGCCGGTGTTCAGCACATTGCAGTAGCTACCGATAATATTCTGGAAACGGTAAGTCAGATGCGTGCTAATGGCGTGGATTTCTTGTATGTGCCTGAAACCTACTACGAAGATGTACTGGATAGAGTAGGGGAGATTGAAGAAAAGCTTGAAGATCTCAAAGCATTGAATATTCTGATTGACCGGGATGAAGACGGTTATCTACTTCAGATTTTTACCAAGCCCATTCAGGATCGCCCAACGGTATTCTTTGAAATCATTCAACGCCGCGGCGCTAAGTCGTTTGGCAAAGGAAATTTCAAAGCACTTTTCGAGGCAATAGAGCGCGAACAGGCGCTTCGTGGCACCTTGTAGGGCTATCACTAAGGGATGAACCACAAAGACACAGAAGCCACAAAAACATCGCGTTTTTGTGGCTTCTGTGTCTTTGTGGTTCATCCGATTATGGGGGCGTTCCGCTTTAATAATCAGGGTATACTTTTCTATCTCGGTTTCCAAATCACCTCTTCTGCCCCAAGGATATGCGCCAGATATCTGGCCAGGATGAAGAAATAGTCAGAAAGTCGGTTTAAATACTGGATGGCCAAATCCTCCACAGGTTCTCCTGATTGCGCCAGGGCTACTGCCAGGCGTTCTGCACGCCGGCAAACTGTTCTGCAAACGTGACAGGCAGATACGGCGGGATGACCTCCCGGTAGAATGAAGTGCTTGAGCGGCGGCAGTTGATCATCCATTCGATCCATTTCTTTTTCCAGCAGCTGGATATCATCTGGCAGCAAATCTGGTGTAGGAGGATGCTTGGCCGGGTCAGATGCCAGGTGTGCACCGAGTGTAAACAAACGGTGTTGTGTAAGTGCCAGAAGATCCCTCGTTGGTTGATCCTGAACCTGATCCCTCAAGCATCCAATAAAGGAATTGAGTTCATCCACCGTTCCATAAGCATCTACCCTCAAATGGCTCTTTGGCACTCTTTTGCCACCGAACAGGGCTGTTTCGCCTTTATCACCTGTTTTTGTATAAATTCTAAAAGCCATTATGGAAAATGTGGTGAATGTGGGAAATGTTGTGAATGTGAAAAAGGTGGTGAATAATTTTGTCCAAATAAAGGCGCAATATCTAATTTAAACCCCCATAAACCCCAAATCCTACTGCTTCACAAACTCATATCCTCCTTTTGTGGCGCCCCAAACTTGTTCCCCTTTTTCATTGAACCCCTGGTCCCAGCTAAGCAACTGTTTTTTAGTGATAGTTACTTTGGAGGTAGCATATTTAGCACCTCTTAAATTGCTTTCACAATCTGCATCCCGTGTGGAACCTGCGAAGGTGTTATTTTCCATTTTTTTGAGAAAAACAGTACACCCTTCTCTCAAAGAAAGGTCAGCAGGCTTCAGCTTGTCGAATGCTTCAGGGGTCCGGTACTTTCCAGCCCAGGAACCCTGATCCGGCAGGGTATAAACAATACTTTTGAAGCCTTTGTCTCCCTCTTTTTCCACTTTGTATACCCGTTGTCTGTACGGTTTTGACTCAGCGGTGGCAGTAGCCTGTTCAACATAAAGCCAGTGGTTCCCTTTGTCGGCGGTCCAAATGGGGCGGATATGGAGTCGAATGTCAAAAAAGGCAGAATCACGCAAACTCTGTGCATTGCTGCTGAAATCACCTACCATGTAATCCACCAGCAAATCAAGGTCATCTGACTTGCTTGCAGCACTTTTTAAACTACCGGTGCAGTACCAGTTGGAAGCACATGCTACCAGAATCAGTAAGATAAAATGGATACGACGGTGGGTCATTGTTTACCGGTTTCAGTATCAGTAGCTGCAGGTGCAGATTTTTCGGCACCAGGTTTAACGTCCATTCCTGCAGGTTTTAATTGAGTCATCCCTCCATTCATGTGCATACAAGAGGTGCAAGTAACCCTTTCTCCATTCAGGGCTTTCCAGGTGAAAGGGGCCCATTCCTGTATAGGTTTCAAAAGAGCTTCCTTTTTAGTTCGTCCCTGAGCCAGTTGTAATCTGCTGAGCAACAATGACTTCATTTTAGGTTTCATGCCCGAAATACCTGAGCCTACCAAATCGTCAATCAGTAAAGGAAGCATTTCCAGGCAGGTGGTAGCGTGCTGTAACCCTTCCGTTCCATCCACTACACTATTAAATTCCAGGAATTGTATGATAGATCTTGGATCTCCGCTTTTGGCTTTGTTAAAAACATCCATGTATTTAAAATTAGCCCACTCTGCCGTTTTAACTACGGCTGGGAAAACCTGGATGTCTTCATTTTTTACTTCCTGGGCCTGAACCATCACCGGGCTCAGTAAGCACAAACAAATCAAGGTGCGAAACAAACTTTTCATGTCGAAATTAATTTGAAAATTGAATTAGGATTGTCAACTACAGGGAAATGGATGTTGTATAAAGCAAATCCATATCCATGTGTCCAATGTCTGTTAATCTGAATGCAAAGATAATGCCCAACAGCAGGTATTGTACTTTTCTCATTGGTTAAACATACCCTAACAACCTCACAGCTCACTATTACCAGCGGATAATTGTTTTCTTCTTGTCATTTGATCCGATATTGTCTAATTTTGCGCCGCTTTTCACTCAAGACGTTGGTAAACGCTGATCCTGGGGTATCTTTCTGACAAAACTTTGGGAGCTGCGACTTACACATCCAACACTAAATTTATTAAAATTCAATTTATTCCTAACTATGGGACGCGCGTTTGAATTCCGTAAAGAAAGAAAAATGAAGCGCTGGGCCGGCATGGCCAAAACCTTCACCCGTATTGGCCGGGAAATCGCACTCGCCGTTAAATCCGGTGGTACCAATCCTGAATACAATTCCAGGCTTCGTGTAGCTATTCAGAATGCCAAATCCGCCAACATGCCTAAGGCAAACGTGGAAAGTGCCATTAAGAAGGCTGCGGGTAAGGAAGCAGAAAACTTCCAGGAAGTTTTGTACGAAGGTAAAGGCCCGCATGGTATCGCTATCATGGTGGAAACAGCAACCGACAATCCTACCCGTACTGTAGCAAATGTCAGGATGTACTTTGATCGCTGCGGTGGCGCTTTAGGTACTTCCGGCAGTGTTGGATTTTTATTTGACCGTAAAGGAGTATTCAAGGCTAAATTAGAGGGACATGACTGGGACGAATTAGAATTGGAACTGATAGATGCCGGCCTGGAAGAACTAAAACGTGAGGAAGACGAAGTAGTGCTGATTTGTGGCTTCACAGATTTTGGTTCATTGCAAAAGGCGCTGGAAGACCGTAATATTGAATCCACCAGCGCTGCCCTGGAATACATCCCCAACAGCACAAAAAAGTTGGATGATTCGGAAGTAGAAGGAGTGGTAAAACTGATTGATCGCCTGGAAGAGGACGATGACGTTTTGAACGTCTATACTACCATGGATATGACGGAGTAATAAGAGGATATGAAGTAAAAAAGCTCCGTTTTGTTTCTTTGCAGGACAAAACGGAGCTTTTTTTAGGCTTTTAGTCTGGAAAGCACTCTTTTGGCTCTGCTTTTAAACCCTGCAGAGCCATGTTCCAGCTGCTCCTCCAATATTAGTCTGAGCTCCGGTTGAAGTTCCGGAATCCGGTTACAAATCTTTTCCAGGATGCTCATGGAAGAACAACGGATGGCAATGGCCTCCTTAGGGTCCATCAGGGAATGAAAACATTGGTCAGCCAATAGGTCATCAAATTCAGCGGAAAAATGGAGATGCTCAAAAACATTCAGGGTATTTCTTTTGATGGCATCATGCAATGGTTTTTTCTGGAGGTTGTCTAGAAGCCGGGTAAGCCAGGGCTTCATGATCTCCGGGGCTTTTTCCGCAACATATCGCACGGCCCAGGCACTTCTTTGTGTAAAAATGTATTGATATCCACGTCCTTCAGGAAGCGGATTGGATGGTGGATCATTTAAAAATATTTCCATGAGTATTTCGAGGCGTTGGGCGTCATGACCGACCCAACGAACAATTCTCATGGTTTGCGCCTTGCTATGTTCAGCTAGTATTTGTGCTTCAAGCCAGGCTCGGGTTTCAGCCTTCGTCATCGGCGTCGGTGCTGGTGATATCTGAGATGTAGTTTTCCTGTAATATGGGTGAACTCAATGTAAAATCCGGATCCCATTGCCACAGCCCCTGCTCATATTCTTTGGTCATTAGCGCTACATTCTCCTGATGATATTTGCGCTGTAATCTTGGAAAGTCATATCTGATCCAAAGAGATTCCTCATCAAAGGGTACATTGGTGGCAATACTTTCGCGCAGGGCAAATAAGTATGCCTGTGCTTCCGTTCTTCTTTGCAGCCAATCACTTATGCTCAATGCCGGCTGCCCATGACCAGGTATCAAACGGGTAAACCAGTTGCGGTCGTGAATTTTGGGCAGTTTTTCCAGGGTTTGTTCATATTCCACGCTACTTTGATAAATAAATGGGAATTCACATTGGCACAGGTAATCCCCTGCAATACACAACCCAAGTTGCCAAACGATGACCATCATGCTGTCGGCAGTATGCCCGGGTGTGAGATAGAACGACATTTTGGTATTGCCATACCGGTATTGTACACCATCCCTGAATACCAGAAAATCTCCTTTGGGATATTCAATGGGATAGGAGCGTTTGATGTAGTATTGCTCATCAAATTCCAGACATTTCTCTACACATGCTTCCTTGTCCGGATTTTCAGCCATTGCCTTCGACATAAATACCTTATCTGCCTTGAAAGCGCCGTAACCGATAATATGATCAAAATCAGAGTGGGTAAAGACTAGAAATACATGCTTCTTTCCTCTGATCTGCTCTACATATTGCCGGATAGCTTCTACTTCATCAGGAAGGCAGGCTGGATCAAACACCAGGACCACATCATCTGTGCAAACTACAGTTGAATTGGTTTGAAAGAGCGCGCTCTGAAAAACCGTGACGTTAGCGTCACGATAAATGATTTGGTGCATAATTCGGGTATTTAGTACGTCCTTGGTATGGGGTACAGGGCAAATGTAATCATTTGACATTTTTGAATTTAACAAAAAAAGAAGGGCCACTCTTCATCAGAGCGGCCCTTCCGGCAAGATAGGATGAGGCGGGCTTTATTGCACCACAATATTATAGGTAGCTTGCTTACCCTCAACCTGAATATTCAGTTGGTAGATGCCTTTAGGAAGCTCTAATCCTTCAAACAAAACGGTATGATCGCCTTGTTTCACTGCCAATTCCTTTGCTGTAACTTTTCTACCGGATGCATCGTACAAAATCAATTGTACGGTACCTGATATTTTGCTGTTGAGTGCAACGGCAAAATCTCCCTCAGTAGGGTTAGGAAGAATCTTAATATCCAGTCGGTTTTCCAATTCATTGATTCCGGTGACACCAACGGTACTGGTTTTTACGTGCGTCCGGCAGCTATTGGTTGCGGAAAGCGTAACCGTGTAGGTGCCTGGTGTGGCATACGTATAAACCGGATTTGTTTCAGTGCTTGTACCTCCATCACCGAAATTCCATAGGTAAGAGACCGCGTTGGTACTGGTGTTGGTAAAGGTGGCTGTAAGCAGATTTTGCGAAACAGTGAAGTTTGCATTTGCCAATTGCCGAACGTTGATGACCTGCAGTTGAGTGTCTGCACCAAATGGGTTAGACACAATTAACCGAACATTTTTGTTGCCAACGGTAGGATATATAACTGTGTGTGGGCCAATGCCTGTTGCAGCATTTGGAGTCGCTGCCGATCCAAAGGTCCAGGCATAGGTTGCATTTTCGGAGGAAGGAGTAGCCTGGAAAATAACGGTATCCAGACGACAAATGGAGTCAGGCGCTACAAATTCAGCCAATGGTGGCACCGGAACAACCAATCCTACATTGTCAAGGAACAAGCTGTTTCCATATCCATCAATGGAGGTAAATCTAACTACAATCTTTTGTCCTTCAAATGGCGCGAGGTCAACCGATTCGCCACGCCAGTCGAGGGAGGTGCCAGGAATGAAAATAGCGGTTTGATCAGGCACAGTAGCCAAATCCGGGTCAAATTTCTCCCAAACAACCACCGGTGTGCCACCCAGGTCGCAGTTCTCATAAACTTCTACACGTAAACCATCGGTATAGTCCGAACTATACCTTGCATGGGCAATGTAAAAATTCAGGGACGCTCCAGGCAGATTGGATAAATCTATTGGAATCATGTACACATGATCCTCTTGTCCAATCTGGCTTGGTCCATACTCGTAAAAGTTCATGAACAATGACCGACCGATCAAATCATCTGGTCCAACAACAGGAGTTGGAATGAGATCTGATGTTACCCATCCAATTTCTCCGTCAGGATTAACAGAGGCCCAGCCCGGAGGGAAATTGGGGGAAGCTTCAAAATCCTCGGTAAATAGTTGGCCTACAGCCTGAGCGATCACAGGGAAGGAAACCTTTATGGTGTCGTTGAAACCAACCACATCACTTGGATACGTAATCCAGGATTTGAAATCGATGATGCCATTCGTGCTAACGGAAAGTGGAGTAAGGAAGGTATAATCTATGGAAGTGCCAATAGTGAGATCCGGCAGCGTTTCACTCACCGGTGGGTCGTTATTTACCTGATAGTTAATGACCGCACCGGAAGCTTCATTCAGGCCATCGTTGCTAATCCTGATGGTCACATTTACTTCAGAAGCGCCACAGGAAACAATCGCGTCTCCCCCTGGCGATAGGAGTTCAACAGCATTCAGGTCATGCGATTGCGGGCAGTTTAATAAGCCTCCAGGCCAACTCAAGGCAAGAGCTCTTCTGCCTGCAGTACCATCTGGATAGGAACTCCGTACGGATGCCCAATTTTCTTCAAACGCGTTGGAAATTGGAATGCCCACCCAGTTCGTATCTGCCGTAGTTTTCAATTCCATGTATTTTTCACCCAGGAGGAAGCCATCATAATGAAGGCTGTCGTTCACGGCATTAAAGGAGAGAAACATGGTGTCCGGACAAACCTTGGCAATGCTTACATTCTGAGGAACGCCAACGATGCTCGCCGGAAAATCGGTGGTATCGCGTTTTGAGCCACGGATCACCAAAACATGAACCTTACCGCTCACCGTGCTGGGCACTGTCCAGTCGTACATCCGCTTATCGCCGGTTACACTCGCAATGGGGAAAAAGGTTTGGCCGCCATCGGTGGTATATCGAAGGGTAAAGGTGCCAGTGTTGCCAAAAGCATCCCAGTGCAGGCGTTCAATCTCGCCTGATACAAAACCTTCTCCTCCGGAAGGATAGGTAACCTTGATCTCATCGCGAACAAACTCCCAAACAATGTAATAGTGTTGAGGGCCCATAGGAACCTCTTTGCCATTTACCTTAATAGTATAGGTGCCGGCAACAGGATCTACGAGGGTTACCTGCTCTACATTGTTAAGTGAGTCGCGACCTTTGGTTGCGGGAGCATCAAGGGTGACTGCATTCGGCGCCGGGTTCAGAAGCCAAGGGAGGTTAACCGTACCTGCTGCATTTTCAACGGTTAGGTCGAGGTCGTTAATCAAAGCACGGGCATTGTTCTCCAGCGCCGGAGGCTCAGCCCAGTAGATCATGATTTTGGCCTCCTTGACGCCAGAAGGAATCTGGAGGGTGTGTGTATTTAGTCCGCTATTATCAACTTCTGCTTCAAGCCAACGGTTTTGTTCCAACAGGCGAAGTGCGCGCCAGCCATTGATGTGTCCCCAACCAAATTTGTAATCTGGTCCGATGTTACCCAATTCATTGGCAGTATTCAAAATGGTTGCTTTGAGCAAAGCGGAAGGAGCGTCATCCACATTTTTAATGGTACGGTAGGCATGTGTGAGCTGAGCGAGGCAGCCGGCAATGCCAGGTGCTGCGCCAGAAGTGCCACCAAATACCTGATAGCTATTGTTAGGATCCAAAGATTCCTGATCCTGGCCATTAGCCGCAATGTCCGGTTTAAGTCTGCCATCATGCGCCGGGCCGCGGCTGGAACTTGTTACCAGTGTGGCATCTGCAAAGATATTGGCAGTTGCGATGGCATTTTTAGCCATTTTATGACCGCCCGTAATATTACCCCATTGCGTTCCTGCACCATATCCGCAGTTATTACCATTGGAATTACCAGCAGAAAATACGTGCATCAAAGTTGGGTTGTCATATAATTGCTGGTCCACGATTTGAGTGGCCAGTGTATAACCTGTATTACATCCATCTGAGTAAGAGGAATTAGTAATCGTTACGCCTTCATCAAAGAATAAAGGCATGGTTAGATCCTGGAAGTCATTCACATAGTCCAGGGAATAAAGGGCGGCACCAGCTGCCATGCCTTTTTTGCTCGGATCCAGATTGCCTGCTCCGCCAACGATACCAACCACGCCATCGCCATGGGTGCCTGCAGTAGGGTTGCCGTCTGCATAGTTATATAAACGTCCCTGCAAATCAATATGCGGACCAAGCTGTCCATCATCTCTCACAACCACTCCGACACCCTCACCATCATATTTTTTACCCATAGGGCCATCGCTGGCTACCAGGTTTGCCCGGTGCAGGGATCGGCCACGGGTATCCTCCTTTTGTCCGGGAGGCGGTATCAGCTCCATGTATTGAATGAAGGGCTGTGTGGAGAGTGTTTCAATGTAATCTTTATGAATGCGCAACTGGATAAATCCGTTTTGCGTGCCTTCACGCAGGACGTCCACGCCTAATTTTCTGCACCATTCCGCTCCGGTGCTGATACTGACAAAAGGATAAAGCTGAATATTGATATCCAGATGATCTCCTTTAACTGCCCAATCGCCGTAAGGCTGTTCCCGGAGTGTTTTAGCCAGTTTCCAGTTGGGATTTACTGGAACCACACTTAGGGGTGAAAACCTCTCAATAGATTGATAGTCAAAACTTTGTGGCAGAACTACCAAATAGGTTGCGGTTTGAACGTAGCCCACAATTTGGGCTCCAGTGGCTTCAAAAGCCTCCCGTTCCGTACGATTCATAATTTGGCTGAATTGTATATAACGGACATATTTACCGGCAACAATTTCACCAGGATTAACATTGGGGTTTTGTCTGATACTGGCAAAATTTTCAAGGAAAATTTCAGTTCCATGGTTAAACCGAACTGGCATAACGTTTTGCCCTACCACGGTAACCAGTAGATTCAGCAAAAAAATTAATAGAGAGAGCAGTTTCTTCATGTGCGAAATGGAAAGTTATTGATTGGAATATAGAGAACAGATTGCGTTTTTTTTACGATTCAGGCAACAAGGTGCAAGAAAATCACTATTTGAAATCAAAATAATAATTCTGTGAACTAGTTGCCTGATCAATAACGCCCCAAATATACTTTGTCGGAAATAAAAAAATATCACTTCCGCTATTGCTCTTTTAAGCAAACCGACTATTTTTGTACAATGAAAGTGAAATAGTGAAACCATCGGGATGGTTTTTACAGTTGCTTTCAATCAACCATTTTTTCACCTGGGCTTTTCTAAAAAACCTTGCTTAAGAGCATTGAAAAGCTCAAAAAACTTACATCACTTTTGCCATGAGACACTGGGAAAAGACCAACAAAAAAGAACTCCGCCGCTCGGACGATCGCGATTTTCGTCAACAAGATCAAGAATCTAAAAAGAAAAAACTAAAACCACTAGAAAAGTCTAAGTATCGTGTAAAAGGGTACTTTGAGCAAGAAGAAGAATAATAATACCACAATGCATAAAGAAACATGAGTCATCCCGAATTTCGGGGTGGCTCATGTTTTGTTTTGGGCTCTGCACAGCAGACCTCGCAAGAGGTCCGGTATGCCTTTTGATCAAAAACAGGAGCAACCCTGAAAAATTTGGGATGACTCATGTTTCCTGTTTTTTCCCTGAAGTTTGTAGCGGTTAATTTTTGGCCATTCGGATTTCCAGATCGTAAATGGAGCCTCCTTCCAGGCGTATGCCTTTTTTTTCAAGGGTTTTCAGGCCAGTCATTTGAACTCTGACGGTATAAGAAGCGGGAGCTGATTGAAATACGCATCGCCCATCAGGCATGGTAACTCTGCCTAACATTTTGTCATCGTCCCGTTTCAGTAAAACGGTTGCACCCTGTACAGCCTCATTACTCACTCCTTTTTCCAAAACCCTCACGCGAAGGGTTGCTTTGCTGGTATCCTGGCCTTCGCCAGATTCCCGGAATGAAAGAACAGTGCTTTCCGCTAATTGCAGAGCATCCGAAGAAACATCTACCGATTTAGTAGTAAGGGTGTTTTGAGCCTGGAGCTGGCAAATACTCCAAATCAGTAGTACAAATGACCAACATCCGCGCAGGATGTGTCTCCATGTATTAGCTAGCATGTGGTTTATTTTTTAATCCAAAGAGAAGGATTCATCCGCTCCTTTTGCTGCCATACCTCAAAATGGAGTTCTGAGGTTCCAGTAATGTTATTGGTACTTACCTGGCCAATTGGTTGCTTGACCTTAACCTCCTGACCTTTAACAAGCGGAGTAGATGCGAGATTGGTGTAAACGGTGTAATAATCTCCATGTTGGAGAATAACCGTGTAGTCATGACCGGGTACAAACTGCACTCCTGCTACCTTCCCATCGGCTACGCTCCGAACGGAAGCACCTTCTTCTGTACGGATATCTACACCATTATTGGTCACTACAATGTTTTTCAGGGTAGGATGGTTTTGTTTTCCATATCCTCTGGAAACGAACCCCCCTTCAACCGGCCAGGGAAGGCGTCCCTTGTTTTTTTGAAAATTCAGGGTCAGGTTATCGGTTGCCGGAATGGAAGGCTCCGCAACGGGTACTGATGGCTCTTCCTTTTTGACAGGTTTGTTTTCCGGGACTTTAGCTACGGGCTTGCTGGCTTCTTTAGGGGGAGCTTCTGCTGCTGGTTTAGGTTTGCTACGAGCTTCCTCTACCCGTTTTCGTACTTCCTCCTGAATAATGGCTTCAATAGCATTGTTAAGGGCTTCATGAGCTTCCCTTTTTTTCTCCAGATCAGCTTTAAGCCTGTTTTCATCCTTGCCCAGGTCCTTTAAGATCTTGTCTTTTTCTGTCAACTCCTCTGAAAGCGTTGATTGCTGTCCCTGAATAGACAATAGCAGGTTTTCTTTTTCTACCCTGGTTTCCTGTAAACCGGTTGTTTTTTTCGATAGCATTTCCTGGGTTGACCGAATGGCTTCTGCTTGTTCTTTCCGCCGTTCATCATATTTGCGCAGAAAAAGCCAGCGCCTGAATGCCTGGTTTAGACTTTCCGCCGACAAAATATACATCAAAGGGTTGCTAAGTGTTTTCCTGCGGAAAGCATTTCTAACCGTCGTGGCATATTCTTCCCTCATACTGGCCACATCCCTGGAAAGTGCTGAAATAACGATCTGATTTCTGGAAATTCCCTCTTCAGCAGCCGTAATCTCTTCCTGGAGGGTCTGAATCAAAGCTTCGCGACTTTGTATTTGGCTTTGAAGTGCTATGTACCGGTCGTAGGTAGCCTCTTTGGTTTTGGCCGTTTTGTTGATCATCCGCTGAGTTGTTTCAATATCACGGATAATCTTTTTACGCTTTTCCTCCAAATCCTTTTTGGATTGAGACCATCCTGTTGCAGGAGACAGCAACAAAGCCAGCAAAACCATTCCCAGGATGGTTTTGCCCGCAACAGGCCATGCGAAATGATCAGTCCACTTTTTCATAGTGTTTGGGTATCTCAAACCTGTATGATTTGGGTATATTTACTTCAAGGTCATTCAACTCAATGGAAATATGCATTTCTCCGGTTTCCGGGCTGAATGCATCCATGGTGCGAAGATAAGGAAACCAGCCTGCCTTCGAATCTTTTTTATATTGATCAAAGCTCACAGAAACGGTTTGCGCATTGCGGGGTTGCATAAAAATCTCCTTTCTTAACCGATAGGCATCTGCATCCATTCTGTAATCAGCCGCATAATTTCCGTTGGTGCCTGTTAGCCGATGGTTCCCATCCTTCACATCAGCCTCCAGCGACATATCCGGAAAAAACCACGGAGTCGCCAGTAAAAGACTTTGGATGAGTTCAAATCCGGCTGGAAGACTATAATCACGCTGCAGCGATTCCAAGCCTTTAACGGAATAGGTTTTTTCGAGGCGATTCAATAAATACACCGAATCCCTGGTGATCAATGCCCTGGCCGCCTCGAGCCCGAATTTCTTCACATTCAACCACATAATACTGTCCCGGATCCAGATCAAATTAGCTGTAGCAGAGATAGACTGCCCATTACCCTCAATATACACCTTGGCTTGAGCATTGATGGCATCTACGTCATCTTTGGAAGCAGAGGTCAGCTTTTTTTTCAAAAAGGAGGCACTTTTGGCCTCAATCACTTCGGAATTCGCATCAGAAACGGATTTCCTCCGGCATCCTGAATCTTTGGCTGACAAGCCCAACAGCAATACCAGTAATAGTCCCCAAATTGGCTTATGCATAGTCTAAATTTAAAAGTGCACCCTGTAACTCACTCAAAGCATGCCTGTCACCGGCCATTTTGCTTGTTTCAATGCCTTTTTGGTAGATTTCCCGGGCATTTTTAGTGTCGGATAATTTTTCGTACAATTTTCCGAGGTGATAATACAACCCAACGTACCCGGAATCTGTTTCCATTAAACGAACATAATACGCAAGAGCTTGTGCATCGTCACCGGCATTTTCGTATTCTTTGGCAATAGCAAACAAAACAAAGGCGTCCGTGGAGCCGGATTCCAGTAATTGCAGGAGGTATTGTAGTCTTTGACTCATTTTTTTGAAAATTATCAAGAGTAAGGCGCAGTATTTCCCTATTTTTCTGATCATCTCTGTACCTTTGCGCGCCCACAAAAGTAGTGGCATTTTTTACAATGAAATTATTGGTCTGCATTTCTCAAACACCTGACACCACTTCGAAGATTTCCTTTAATGCCGATGGCACGGAATTCAACGCAGCAGGTGTACAGTTCATAATGAATCCATACGATGAATGGTACGCATTGGTTCGTGCCTGCGAATTGCGTGAATCACTGGGAGGTACGGTGGTTGCGCTAAACGTAGGTCCTGCAGCCAACGAAACCACCATCCGGAAAGCCCTGGCGATTGGCGCGGACGAAGCGGTGCGAATCGATTGTGATCCTCAAAGTGCAGGCTTTGTGGCGAAACAAATTGCCGAATACGCCCGGAACGAAAATTTTGATATCATCTTTTTCGGAAAAGAAACCATTGACCACAATGGTTCGGAAGTAGGCGCCATGGTTGCAGAACATCTGGACTTGCCATATGTATCATACGCCTCTAAACTGGATTTAAACGGCAATGTTGCCAGCCTGGAACGCGATATTGAAGGAGGTGTGGAATCTCTGGAAGTAGATCTTCCATTGGTTTTGAGTGCTGCAAAAGGTATGGCAGAACAGCGGATACCAAATATGCGTGGCATCATGACAGCCCGTACCAAGCCACTTAAGGAAGTGCCGGCAGTAGCCTATACCGATCCAACAAAAGCGGTACAATTCACCCTGCCTCCGGCAAAAGCCGGCGTCAAGCTGGTGCAACCCGATCAAATGGACGAACTGGTACGCTTACTCCACGAAGAAGCAAAAGTTATATAATGTGAGGAATGTGGTTAATGTGGGGAATGTGATTAATGAGGCGTATTGAAGATTTATACTCCACATTCCCCACATTACTCACATTAATCAAATTCACCTTATTCCCCACATTAACCCACATTAACCCACATTACCCACATTAATCACATTACCCACATTACATATATGGTTTTGGTATTTGCGGAATCTCCGCGCGGACAATTCAAAAAATCGGCTTTCGAAGCCGTTACCTACGGCCGAAAAGTTGCAGATGCTTTGGGTACTTCCTGTATGGCGCTGGTTTTGGGCAAGGCATCTGATGCCGGGCAGCTTGGTCAATACGGAGCCGCCAAAGTATTACAGGTAGCCGATGCCGGTTATGATGCCTTTGACAGTCAGTCGTATGCTTCAGCCATTGCAGAAGTTGCCAAAAACAACGGCGCCAAGGTGGTTATCCTTAGCCATTCTTCCACAGGGAAATCTGTGGCCGGACGTTTGGCCGTGCGTTTGAACGCAGGGTTGATTTCGGGTGCTAATGGACTTCCGGTAGCTAATGGTAGTGCTTTGCGGGTTAAAAAGTCAGTATTTTCCGGTAAAGCCATTGCAGAATATGAGATCAGCAGCGATGTTAAAGTGATTTCTCTGATGGGCAACGCCGTTAAGCCGGAAGCACTTGGCAGCACGGTTTCTGCCGAAACTATTTCCATTTCTGCCGCTAAAGGTCGTATTCGGGTTAAATCCGTTAAAACGCAGGAAGGAACCGTTCCGCTTCCGGAGGCCGAGATTGTGGTTTCTGCCGGTCGTGGTATGAAAGGGCCAGAAAACTGGGGTATGGTTGAAGAATTAGCCGCCTCTTTAGGCGCTACCACCGCTTGTTCCCGACCAGTTGCCGATGCTCACTGGCGTCCGCATCATGAACACGTTGGACAAACCGGCATTGCCATTCGCCCGAACTTGTATTTTGCCATTGGTATAAGCGGCGCTATTCAGCATCTGGCAGGGGTAAACAACTCCAAAGTAATCGTGGTGATCAATAAAGACCCGGAAGCTCCATTCTTTAAGGCTGCTGACTATGGTGTAGTAGGCGATCTGTTTGAGGTGGTCCCACAATTAAATGCGGCGATCAAGAAGTTTAAAGCAGGTTAATCTATTTTGCCCCAATTATTCCATACCTTCTGAAAAAATGAAACGAATTGAGCTAGAAATTGTAGCACTTTCTCATAGCATGACCCAATCGCATAATTATGCAGTGGTGTTGGGTGAACGCCGTGGAAAACGCAGGCTACCCATTGTGATTGGCAGCTTTGAGGCGCAGGCTATTGCAGTAGCATTGGAGCGAATGGTTCCCAATCGGCCACTCACACATGATTTGTTCAAAAACGCCTTTGATATCTTTGATATTCAACTCAAAGAGGTGATTATCAGTAACTTGTTGGATGGGATCTTTTATGCCCGGCTGGTTTGTACCAAAAACGGTGAATTGTTTGAAATTGATTCCCGCACCTCTGATGCCATTGCCATGGCAGTTCGGTTTGAATGCCCGATATTCACGTATGATTTCATTCTCGAGGCGGCCGGTGTAATACTGGAAGAACAGGAAGGTGGCGGATTTGCCACGGTGCCTGCTCCTGCGGAACTGGATGAAGAGGCCGTAGAAACCTGGCCGATAGATGCCCTTCGCGGCCGGTTGCAGGAAGCGCTCGACAGTGAAGAATATGAGATGGCTGCTAAAATCAGGGATGAATTGAAAAGACGGGAAGAAAAGGATTAACAGAAGCGGGCTTAATACACCCAGATATATACGCGGAAATACGGGGTTTTAACATACCCGTATTTCCGCGCTTTTTTTTATGCCCTACAGCCGTCACCTTTGACCTGAAATTTATTAAAACGTAGATGCCAGTATTCTTCTACATTTATGGAAATATTTCGTGAAATATTCCAAACTGCTTATGCAGAAAACAATCTTTTCCGCACTATTAGCTCTTGCCAGTTTAACAGTTCTTCAGGCCCAGAAGCCAGTTTTGGTTATTCCAACAGGGCATAGCGGTGGCGTTCATGCGGTTTCTTGTTCCGCCGACGGGAAATCTTTCCTAACCGCTGGCGGCGATAATCTGATTAAAATCTGGAACGCAAAAGGGCAGGAACTTAGCAGCTTCCGTTCTGATTGCAGGCAAGAATATCGGCAAGTCTATCTTTCGCCAGATGGAAGCCAGATTTTGGCGGCCTATTGTCATGAAAGCATGGACGCGTGGATATTGGATGCTGACACAGGGGAGGCAATTTTCACCTTGGAAGGCCAGGAAAAGCCGTTGCGCACTGCAAAATATTCCCGCGACAGCAAAACCATCGCCACTGCTGATGAAGATGGCGTGCTCTCACTCTGGGATGCAAATCAGGGTCAGCTCCTGCGCCGGTGGAAAGGTCACGACAGCACCGTCGTATCTCTCGACTTTTCCCCCGATGGAAAACAATTAGCAACGCTGTCCGAAGACGGTCTTTCCAAAGTGTGGGCCACCAAAACTGGAATGGAAACGCTCCGTCTCGCTACCCCCGGAGAGGCCTTGCAGCACATCCGTTTTTCCCCGGACGGCAAAACCTTGAGCATCGCCACCAATACTTCCGAAGATGGCGTCTCCCTGTGGTCGGTTGAAACAAAGCAGAAAATTGCCACGACGAGTGGCTTCGACTGTATTTTTTCACCAGATGGGAAGTTTGTGTGCGTGTTCAGGTTAACCGGTGCTGTGATCTTTCCAATAGAAGATTTGAACGGCAAGCCGCTCCAGGAGTTGGCCGTCCCTTTGATGCCTTCTCATTGGGCACCGATTTTTTCCATGCTGGAAGGCCAGTTTTTGCCAGATGGGAAAAGTATATTCCTGAATGCCGGGTATATTCCAGTGATTATTGACTTCCTCACGGGAAAAGTAAAATGCGCCTTTAAAGGCTATGCCGAGCCGGCGCAAAGCGTTTCGTTTTCGCCCAATGGCGAACGCTGCCTGATCGGGAGCGCCAATGACATTCTGGAATGGGATTTTGCCGAAGGGCGGCGCATCAAGCGGATGCTTGGACACACGGGCGACGTAGCCCAAGCGAAGTATTCGCCCGATGGTCAGAAAATAGTCTCCGTGTCGGACGACTACACGGCAAGGGTTTGGGACGCTAAAAGCGGCGACACGCTCTTTACGGCTCCCGTGGGGATTAGGATTATACCTATCCAATCGTACGCGAGAATTTTGGCGATTTCTCCTGATGGTCAATACTTTGTGAAGGGCAACAGCCCGGGCTATGATATAGAATTTCCGATGCTCAGCCTTTGGAATCTCAAAGACGGCAGCCCAAGGGGAATGATGTTGGAAGGAGAAGTCGGCACCCTCCTTGATGTATGCGACCTCGATTTTTCCCCAGACGGGAAATGGCTTGCGGTGCTGGAGTCCGGGGGCGTACATGTCTGGGATGTAACTGCGAACCGATGGCTTTGGCAATTTAAGTTTGATTCTGATACTGATTTTAGGTCAATTGCATTCAATCGCGACGGAAGCCAGTTGGCAGCCATCACTTCTAAGGATGTGCTTCAGTATTGGGATGTTCAGACGGGGGATACGATTCGTGTGATAAGGCCAGCTCCATTTTCTGACAATAGTTACGAAAACGATCGCCTGTTGGTAGCCTTCGAAAATGAAGCGCAGAATTGGGTTTCCGACCTTGTGTTCAGTCCCGATGGAAAATGGATGGCAAAGACTGGCCTGAACAAGGCCATCCACATTTGGGATGTACAAGGGCAAAAATATGTCCGCACCTTCCTTGGGCACGACAATGCTGTCAAGAGTCTCGACTTTTCGCCTGACAGCCGATGGTTAATTTCGGCTTCTACGGACAACACGGTGCGTATTTGGGATGTGCAAAAAGGCCTTGAACTTGCCAAAATTGTCCATTTGACCGGCGACAATTGGGTGGTGACCACCCCCTCCGGGCTTTTCGATGCTTCGGACGACGCCAAAAAAATGATGTATTATGTGGTGGATTACGAGAAAGAAAAGATCGTCCTTGATTTGGAACAACTCCAGGAGCGTTATTGGCAACCGGGGCTTTTGGGCGCCATCCTGGGCCTCACACCCTATCCCGTCAAAGATGTAGGTGTTTTCGATAATCTGGCTTTATTCCCATCCATTGAAGAAAGTACCCGCATTGAATCTGCTCATTTGTACATCAAACTACGAGAACGCAATGGCGGTCTGGGCAAACTGACCATAAGGATCAACGGAATCGTGCGCAATGAGGACCTCAACCCGCTTCCGAGGCGAAAGACAGTACTGGACATTGACTTGGATAAATATTCGAGATTTATTCGCTCAACTACCAATACCATCGAATTAGAGGTGTATGAATCAAGGAATAAACTCAAAAGCCAACCATACATCCTTTATTACCAACCTTCCCTGAAAAAGCGCGGGGAAGCTTCAAAAAAAGATAATCAAGAGGCCAATATATGCCTTGATCCCAGGCATTTGTACCTGATCGTGGTCGGAACCTCTATGTATCCCCAAGGGGTAGACTCCCTTCCTGCCGCCAACGACGATGCCATTGAAATGGCAAGGGTTTTAAGTGCAACCGGCAGGCAGTTGTACGATGATCGGGTGCATCTTACCTTGCTTTCCACCGAGAAAGGGATAACACCTAGCAAAGCCAACATTGCTGCCGCTTTCAAAGCGTACGAAGATTCCGCCAGCGTCTGCGACGTGCTGGTGGTCTTTTTTGCCGGGCATGGCAAAAATTGGGGAGAGGATGGTGACAAATCCAATTTTTATTACCTGACCAAGGACATCACATTCGGCAAACTGAACGATGATGGCATCCGCAAAGCCTACGCCATTTCTGATCAGGAACTAACGGACTGGATGGGAAAAATTCCTGCCGAAAACAAATTGCTGATCCTCGACGCCTGTAATTCCGGACAAGCGGCCATCAACATGGGCGGCATTATTGCGCGGGACATGGATCCCGACAAGATCGTGGCGTTTAATATAATGAGCGGCAATACAGGAAGTTATGTCATTTCAGGCAGTTCTGAAAGCGGCTTGAGTTTTGAGTCAACGGTATTCGGCCATGGTTTGCTCACTTACAGCCTTCTTGAGGGAATGAGCGCAACTGCGCTCAAAGGCAGCAAAGTGGATGTATTGCCACTGCTTTTGAATGCTTACAAGCGGGTAGCGGAGCTTGCACAGAGTGTGGGCGAGGAACAGACCCCAATCATAGCCAAGCCGCGTGGCAATGCCAGTTTTTTTGTAGGGAAAAATGACGGGAGTGTAAAGATCGAATTGCCCGAAACCAAACCCATGGTCATCCAAAGTTTCCTTTTTGAACAAGATACCTTTAATGACCGGCTGGGTTTGACAAAGGCTGTCAACAAGGCATTCCGCAGCAGTGAAATCAAAGGAAAATTAGCACGATGGTTTTTCTCTGAAATTTCGGAGCACCCCCAGGGCTTTTCGGTGAGGGGTACTTACACCCAGAATCAGGACAATACAGTGACCGTAAAAGGCCGGTTGTTGAGAGGGGAGGAATGGGTGGGTAAACCCTTTGAAGTAAATGGTGCAAAAGACGCCAAGGCTTTGGCAGCGCTGATCTTGAAGGCGGTTACGCCTGGGATAAAGGTGCCAGATCGTTGAGCGCATATTGGTGAGCGGGCAAAGATGCCGGGTTTGGTGAAGGAGATTTTGAAGGTGGTGATGCCGATGGCGAAGTAATTTTTGAATCGAAACCTAACACCCGGCTTACATTAACGTGAGTTTTGGATAGGTATCTGCCGCGGCTTTTTTTGACTTTTAAAATTTGAACCTATCCAAAATTCCCGTTAAATTAGTCACTTTTATAACCTACTCGGATGAAACAAATATTCCTCCTTTCTCTTCTTTTTGCTGGCATTACGCTGCAAGCGCAAAAACCTGAGCTCGTGTTACCGGCCCTCCATTCATCAGAAATCGTGGATG
>JBIKUE010000233.1:0-3331 GCA_044347755.1 Saprospiraceae bacterium | reverse complement strand
TGGGTTATCGGTTTGACCACTATGGGCGTATGGCTGTTTGGGCTCGGGCAACACAACAGTGTGTATACCAATGCCCTTTTGTCGACAAGCATTCTGTCGACTGCATTTTTTATATTCCTGACCACTGGATTGTATATTGGCATCAGATGGAAAGACAATATGAGTACGTTGCGGGAAAAACTCAGCAACCGCAGTTTCCCCAATCTGGGCAACCTGACCAGTGGCGATGCGTGGGTAGACGCCGGCGACGGTATTGGCGGCCTGATAGTGGGCATTGTCCTTTGGCTGGTCGCAGGTGTATTGATCTGGTTGTTTCTATGGCTCTTTGGCGTGGTCTTGTGGACGGCCGTTAT
Source organism: Saprospiraceae bacterium (assembly GCA_044347755.1). Taxonomy (GTDB): domain Bacteria; phylum Bacteroidota; class Bacteroidia; order Chitinophagales; family Saprospiraceae; genus M3007. Next base: position 2,978 of record JBIKUE010000233.1, on the reverse strand, counting down.
CGCCTTCGTGGCCATGCTTTATTGGGTATTTTTTAGGGCCATGCTGATGGTGTTTAAACATGTGCCCCATTGCAAAAACCGACTATTGCCAAGCGCCGGGTACGGTCTCATTTATACCATTCTCTATATGGGCTGGGTATACTTTGTCATAATCGGTATACATTTGCTATTGGAATAACCTTTTACCTTATCCACATGTTCTCTTTTTTCAAAAAAAAGTCGTCACTACCGCAAGCCCCATCCTGGGCAAATTGGTTCACCCCTGAAGAATTCCAACACTTTCAGGAAACGGTGAGCCGGTATTTTCAATCGCAAAACCTGAATTTTACCTGGGGAGATGGCGTAATAGAAGTAGAAAACGATCAGTTTGGGTTTAAACAACTCGGCCTGGTAAACCTGGCGCAATCGTGTAAGCAAAATGCCTTAGGATTGTATCCGGCTATTGTAACCGACCATTTTGAAACACTCAAAAAAGCCAGGCAGTTTGAAGTGGAATTCAAGGAAGATGTAGCGTATTTTGACAAGATTAAGCACTATCTGGGAGTCAGACTATACCCCGACAGCCATGTACAACAAATTGGTAAAGAACATGTTATAGGCAAAAAATTTTCAGACGATATCTATGCGATGCTGGTATTTGACCTGCCCCATAGCATCATGAATGTTCAACCTGCTCAGGCGGAAAACTGGGGCAAAACCCTGGACGAGTTGTTTGAGATTGGCCAGCAAAACATCCGGAAAAACTACCCGGTAAAACCCAGCCAGGAAACTTTTTCCGACTTCAATATATGGTTCTTCAACAGCGACCATTTTTTCACGCCAAATGTAGTGTTCGATCTGGAGAATATGCCTCAGGTGCTGGGAAAGCAAGGAGCGCTCGTGGGTATTCCGCACCGTCATTCAGTTATTGTTTACCCAATTGACAGCATTAAGGTAGTAGAGGCCATCAATAAACTGATACCTGCCATCTATGGCATGAATCAGGAAGGGCCGGGATCGGTCAGCAATCAAATATTCTGGTATAAAGCGGGCCAGTTCCAGCCTATCAGGTACGAACTAACAGAGAAGGAGTTACGACTTTTCCCTGCTGGCGATTTTATTCAAATGCTTGAAACATTTTCGTAGCAGACCTACCCGAACAAACGCTTCAAATAAAAATCCTCTTTCCCGCGCATTTCCTTTTCCTCGGCATCGGTTTTATCCAGATACCCGGAAAGGTGCAACACCCCGTGCACCAGCACCCGGCACAGTTCGTGTTCAAAAGGCACCTTCAGTTGTTGTGCGTTATCCACCACCCGGTGATAACTGATAAACACATCGCCATGAACGGCATCTTCTGAATAGGGGAACGTAATCACGTCGGTGTAGTAATCGTGGTCGAGGTATTCCACGTTCATGTCGCGAAGTTTATCGTCAGAGCAAAAAATATACTGAACCTCGATAAAAGGTTTACCCTCCGTTTCAGCTACCTCTTGCAGCCATTCGCTCAGACGTTGTTGGTGCGATAGTTCAAACGCAACATCGTCGAAATGAAAAGAAACCGGCGCCTCAGGCGCCTCATCATGCAAATCAGGAAAGTCTATCATGGGGCAAATATCGGGATTTTTGGCGGCTTACGACTTACGGTTGACGGCCTACGTACACGGAATCACCCGCACGGTAACGGAAGTGGTGAGTCGGCAGCCGCCTTTGGTGACTACGGTAACCTCGTAGGTGCCTTCCTCGCGCACACGCAAATAGCGATCCTGAACGCCGGTGTTCCATTCAAAACTCTCGTAATCACCCTCTGCTTTAAGGATGGCTTCTCCGCCTTTACAGATGGTGGTGGGGCCAGAGATATTCACGCCAGGTGAGCGGTAAGCTGGTTTAGGCGCCGGCGCAGGAGTTTCTTCCGGAGCGGGCTTGGTAGTTTGCGCCTGTGTTGCCAGGCCGAAAAGCATAAAAGCGGCGAAAAGCAGGGTACGCATAGAGAAGTTTGTTTATTTACCGCAAAGTACGAAGTTCACCGCAAAGTATTCACCGCAAAGTACGCTAAGTACGCAAAATAGTCTCCCTTGGCGCACTTAGCGTACTTTGCGGTGAACCCTTACAACCCATACACACAAGCCAGATTCAACATCACAGGGCTAATCCTGGAATGTACATTATCCAGGTCATCCAGTTCATTGAAGAAATACAAAAAACGGGATTCGAGTTTGAGTTTGATGGATTTGCTCAACGGAATATTTCCGCCTAAACCCATATCTGCAGCAAAACTGTTGTGGTGCCAGTTGTCGTTACTAATATCGATGGCACTTCCCCGAAGTTGCTCTTTATCTGGTTCAAGGGCCCGGAAACTACTCCAGGCTTTAACCAATCGACCACCGGTAACCCCGGCCACCAAATAAAACCAGGACGCTTTCCGAACGGGCATCACCTCAGCTAAAATGCTGGCCTCCAAAAACTGATAATTTTCCCGATAAATATACTGGGATCCGTCAAAATCACCACTTAAAAAGTCACTTTCAAAGATAAAACTCTTTCTCTCTCCATTGGCGTATATCTGTGTGCCTAATTCGGTTCTTAACTTCAATTGTTTATGCAAGGGTATTTCTGCCAGCAGTGCTGCCCGCCAGCTAAAAGCTGGTTGAAAGTTGAATGCATTGGTAGGCAGGTTATCCACCTCCCATTTCCAAGAGGTATAATTGGCGCCGCCGGATAAACCGATGCTGACCTGGGCGGAAAGTACAAACGTGCAGCCAAAAAAGGCAAGTAGTAGAATGTGCTTTTTCATAGGGATGAAGAATTAAGTTTAGGTGACTATCCGGATAATGTACAGTATGCAGTTGCCGCACCCTTTAGGGTGCGGTTAAAGGGTTTCATCAATAATTTGGGCTTTAGCCCAATCTTATATTGCATGGGCTAAAGCCCAAAATGATCCTATTCCCCATATCGCTATCCCTGCCCTAAAGGGCAGGGCAACTATTGGCAGGGCAACT
>JBIKUE010000036.1:0-41174 GCA_044347755.1 Saprospiraceae bacterium | reverse complement strand
CCGGACACGATATAACCATTATTGGTTTCCCACTGATAGGAAATACCCGCCGGGCCGGATCCACTTCCGTCGATAGTTACCTGGCTAACGGTGCATGTAATCAACCCTGGCAGGGCTACGGATGCTGTTGGGGGTGTTAAATTGGCATTTACTATTGCCAAATCGGTTGCCGTGCAGCCATTTTGGGAGTTAGTCACTACTAAGGTATAAGTACCGGTAGCACCAACAATGGGCGTTGGTGTGGTTTCTCCACCCAGGATATTGCCGCCACCTGACGCAGTCCATAAATAGTTGTAGTTGCCACCGTTACTGGAACCCGTACCATCGAGCGTTACATTGGTAATAACGCAGGTAAGGGTATTATCCGGGCCGGCCAGCGCAGTAGGTGGTGCATTATTCGCTGTTACGGTTGAGCTTGCAGTAGTAGTACATCCATTGTTGGTGTTTTGTACAGTAAGGATATAGGTGCCAGCCTGGTTCACCACAGGATTCAAGGTGTTGGCTCCGGAAACGATATTGCCTGGACTGCCAACCCAGCTATAACCAAAATTGGGTCCGCTGCTGGAACCAGTACCATCCAACGTCACTGCCGGGGCACTACAGGTCAGCAGGTTCGGAGGTGCGGTCATGGCAGTGGGCGCTGCAAAATCACCCGGAACCGTTGCGGTTGAAGTAACCGTACAGCTATTCAAATCGGTGATTGTAACGGTGTAGGTTCCAGCCATTAGATTGGTTGGATCCTGTACTGTTGCTCCATTATTCCACACATAGGTATAGCCCGGAGTACCGCCTGCAACATTCAGGTTAATGACGCCTCCTGCAGGCAAATAACAATTTACCCCCTGCACAGACAAAATACTGGGTGTTATAGCTGGAGGAGAAAAGACAGGGAATGTTTGTGAATCGGTACAACCAAACCCATCTGTAACGGTAACAGTATAGTTTCCAGGAACCAAGCCGGTAGGATCGGCAACGTTCCCAATGGGTACAGGACCGGTCCAGGCATAATTGTAGGGTCCCTGACCACCGGCCACAGAGGTATTTATACTTCCTGTGGGTGATCCGGAGCAGGGTACATTGGTAGGCACTCCAGTCAGATCCAGATTGGAGGGAGTTACTACTACTGCGCCATTGGCTGTTCCCGGGCACCCATTCCCGTCAATAATACCTGTAAGCTGGTAGCCTCCTGCCTCACTTACCTCCCAGGCGAAAGGATCCTCAACAATACCCGTGATCGGGGCCTGAGGGTCTCCGTTAAAATTATAGGTAATGTCAAATGGTCCAACTCCGGTAAAATTAATATTCAGGATTGCGGTTTGACCCGGGCAAATCTGCGGGCCGGGCCCAAGCAGCATAGCGACCGGGGGCTGATTGATATTTACCCTCGCCCTGGCGGTACTCGTTTTGCCACAGGCATCTGTTATCGTAACGGTATAGGTGGTTGGGGCTCCTACAAATGGGGTAATGGTAGGATCGGTTCCCCCTGTATTCCATTGATAGGTATAAGGAGCCACCCCGCCGTCTACCGTAACACCTACAGTGGCAACACCCGGGCCGCAAATAACTACTGTATCCGGAACCGGTTCCATAGGGTTGTAATCCAAAATAGTAAGAATCTCTTGTGGGTTCAGGCATGAGCAAGGGTTATTCAGCGTAAGAATAACCGTTTCTGCGCCTTCCGGAACCAGGTCGTTCACAATGTTTACCGGAACAGTCACCTGATCCTGACCAGCAGGAATCACATAACTTCCAGCAATCGGACCATAGTCTACACCATTAATGGCTGTACCTGTAATTGTGAATGAAACCGTCAAAGGGAGTGCAGGATTTGATCCCACCCGGTCAATTAGCAACTCAACAGTACCACAGCCTTCCGTTACTTCGTCAACATCTGTTTGTCCATCCACCAACCAATCGATGGAAGCATTACCACCGCCATCAAAGGAACCTGCTTTCAGAAACACCGCCGAATCCCAAGCACCATCCCCGACATCGGCAATTTTCAATTTGATGTGGTACGTAGAACATGGTATTACCGTTGCTACAGCAACCATTTTGCGCGTATATCCATCATATTGCACCTCTTGTACTGCCGGTCCACCCGCAGGTGGGATGGAGCCGCAGTTGTTACCACTAGCCGGGGTATTGTGCACATAGTACCCGGAGTTGGTAAGGTGGTTGATAGTATTGATGGTAATAGGCGTATTGGACATGGGTACTACCGCCAGGTTTTGGGTGCCGTTAATACCAGGGCCTGAAATAAAAAATCCGAATACGTCATTAAAAGCGGTATTCACATATTCGCAATATTCTTCTGACGCAAACACAAACTCAAACGTGAGTGGTGACTGAGTAGGGGTAAAATCAAATTCAATATTCGCCAAATCAAACAGCGCACCGGAAGACAAACCTTGCAAGTCCGAATCCGGAGTGCCAATGCCATAACCTGCACTTGCCCCATCAGAGTCATTTGGACCAGGCGCTACACTAATGCCGCCGGTAGCCATTATTACCCCACTTTCAAACCCTATATTTGTAAGACCATTACTGAATTCACCAATCTGGTCGCTCTGTCCTTCATAGGTTACCCCGGTAACGTCGAAACAGTTACCACCAATAAACACATCTTTGATCAGGTCTTCAGCACTTCCGCCCGAAACACTCAGTACCGCATCCGGGATTCCGGGAATCAGCCCTTTTTTCTTTTCTCCCACACGCATGATGCTCACATAGTGGCGTGGCGGGTTGGATGGATCCCAGGTACATGGATAATCCAGGCGGAATTCCATGGTAGCTGATGATGCCACAAATTTCAGATGATGCGTAACGGGATTGTAGTTCAGCACCTGAGTATTAGGGGTGAGCACGGAAATTTCAGGCATACACTGAACCAGACAGGCTTCACCTCCGGGTACCAGTAAACCATAGGTCTCGTTGGGCACCAGGTTTTCAAATGTAATGGTTTGCTGGGCAGTTTCGGCCGTGATGACATGCCTTTTTTTAAGTGCATCAAGTGCCTGGGTGGATTGTTGAGCCGCAAGTGGAAGGCTGAAGGCCGCCACCCACAGAAGGCTAAATACGGTGCGGGGTGTTAAAAGGCTCATAATAAAATTGGTTTGAGTGCGTGTAAGTTATTAAAGAAAATTCTCTCAAAAACGGAAATACCCAAATCTGGCTTGCCAGATTCAACTTTCAGCAAAAACGCTGCATACCAAACCGCATAATGTTTGAAATAATACACTGAAACTCCCCAACAACCAATCACGTCAATCAGCGCAATGGTGCAAGCAATTTAGGAAAGATCATTGCGGAAGCGTAATCCAACCATTCTTTATACGGGGGGGGTAAGATGGCGGACCGTGGATAAAAATTAGTGTTCGCTTCTAAAAAATGCTTACGGATCAAATTTTGTACTTAAATCGGTTCGGCGGCAGTTTTCTTCGCTTTCGGGTGAAATCCAGTGCAATGATATGAAGTTTTTTTTTTGCTTTTCTCCATTCCGCTAAAAATTTGATTAAGATGCAGGTAAACTAATGAAATTCAACATGATTTATTTGGCCTAAAACCCAGGCGTGAACAATACTCCAAATAAAATTTTACCATCAGGAAATTTTTTTTCACCAAAACTCGTTTTGCCGCCAAACGCTCAACTTCATGCCGTAAGTTTGTGGCTCGATGCTGATTTGCTCACAATAACCTGCTCGATGGACAGTGACCCGTTATTATACACGAGAAAAACGTCGCCTGGTCGAACTGACCGAGCCGGATCCCGGTTGCTGGGTCCACCTGGCACCTCCATTCGCACCTGACGAACTGGATGAGTTCGCACGCCGTTTCGATTTTGACCCTGCATTTCTGACTGACTCCCTTGACCTTGACGAACGTGCCCGCTACGAGCGCGATGGGGATGTACGTTTCGTACTGATCAACACGCCGGTTAAAAACAAAAACGCCTCTACAGAAAACGAGGCTTATTTCATCACGGTACCAATCGGCATTTTGCTTACCATTGAACATGTGGTGACTATTTCTGCCTTTGAAACACCGGTTCTGGAAAAATTCTTAGCCAATAACGTACGGGACTTTAATCCGGCAGACGAAAAACGCTTTGTACTGCAAATGCTGGAACAAAACGTTTACCACTTCCTCTCCTGCCTGAAAACCCTCAACCTGCGCCGGAACAGAATCGAAAAAGAACTGATGAACAGCAGCCGAAACGCCGAGCTGCGCCAATTGCTGTCCATCGAAAAAAGTCTGGTGTATTTTGTTAACTCCCTGAGCGCTAATGAGCTCTTGAAAATGAAAATGAAACGCACCGACTTCCTCCACATCAATGGCGATGAAGACCTGAGCGATTTGTTTGAAGACATCATCATCGATAACTCTCAGGCTCTTTCTATGGCCAACGTGTATACCAACATTTTGAACGGCACCATGGATGCTTACTCCAGCATCATTTCCAACAACCTGAACCAGGTAATCCACCGGCTCACCATCATTACGGTGGTACTCATGGTACCTACGCTGATCTCTTCTTTCCTGGGCATGAACATTCCCAACGGTATCCCGGAACACCCCTGGGCTTTTTATCTGACTATTGTGGTGGCCGGGGTGATTACCGGAGGGCTGTATTGGATCATGCAGCGGCGGAAGATGTTGTGAGTTGTGGAACCACAAAAGATACCTAAGGAAACCTACGGTTTTGCCGTGTTAACTGTATTTTGGAACCACAAAAGACACAAAAGGACACCTAAGGTTTTGCCGTGTTATCTGTTATTTTTGAACCACAAAAGACACAAAAGGACACCTAAGGCCTGAAATGTAACTTTAGTGGTCTTTTGTGCCTTTTGTGGTTTAAAAAATCAAGCCACTATGAAAAGAATTGCCCTCTTTTGTGTCTTCGTCTCTTTCCTCTTCTGCTATCTGGAATGGCCCCCGGATAATTCCATGTTTGTTTACCAAATGGTGTATCTGCTCTTCTTTGAAAAAGGAGATCTCCAAAACAACCTGACCCATCCGGCGATCCTGCTGCCGCTCCTGGGCCTTTTGATCCTCTTGTATCAGGCGTTTCAAAAAGAACCCTCTAAGCGCTGGGTGATCCTTGGAATGATCCTGCCGGCACTCCTGGTCTTGCTGCTGCTTTTCATCGGAATATCTGGCCAGAACATGCGGATACTTGCCGGGACTTTGCCTTTTTTGTTGTCGGCGGGATGGGTGTTTTGGCTGTTTCGGGGTGGGTGGTATTAAGGTGAGATAGGGCCCCAAACCCCCATTCTACAGCTTCGCCCCAAGCCTCCACGCAACCAATTTTTTAAAGCTTTCGTCCCTCTTTTTGAACACGATGCGAAACGCAGGGTTTCGCTGTTTTAAAAACGAAAAGGATGAAAAGGATCTGTTTTCTATTGCTGGCTTTTTTGGCCTACACTGGATGCGACAAGGTGACAGCCCCCGAGCCTGATGAGCATGCAGTGCCCGAGGTCGTCATTAAAGCCATTGTGGAGCAATTTACCGAGGCAACCAACCTGACGCTGACTACCCTACAAACTGATGCGTTTTACGCGGCAGATTTTTGGGTGCAATCCAAACATTATCAGGCCATTATTAATCAGGATGGGAGTTTTCAGGCTTTAAATCTGGAGCGCCCGATCGCTGCGCTGCCGCTCAATGGCCTCGATTTTGTTACCCATCAATTCCAAAATCCGGAACTCCATGCGCTCTATGCTCAATTGGACCCCAACACGGAAGCGCTGCAAGGGTATCTTGTAAAAGCCTCCGAAGCCGGCCAGGGTTACCTCATCAAACTAGACACCCTGGGCGCCCGCATCTCGATCATGGAGGAGCCCATATCCAAATGGTGGCGGTTGGAAGTTTCAGGCATCTCCGCCTTGCCGCAAAACATCCAATCGGTACTTCTGGGACAAGCCGGATACGAATTTCAGGATGCCAACAGGTTTATTGACAGCAATCAGGTTTCAAGCTGGCAAGCTGCTATTCGCAGTACTAATTTTCTTACCACCTACGAATTTGGCGCGCAAGGCAATGTAATCAATTCTGTTTCAGAAGACTTGCTCGGCTTGGATGCCCCCAATTCAACCTTTTTAGAACTGGATGTAACGTCGCTGCCGACCGTCATGAGTGACTTTTTGAACGCCCGGTTTGCCGGATGGGAATATGTGCGTGGCACTCTAATCCTGAACAATAATGATGCTTATGGTTTTTCTGTTGTCATAAAGGTCCATCAGACCACTTATTACACCCGGTTCGACATTACAGGCAGTTTTACCGGCGCCACCAGAGGATAAATGATTGCAAAGGAGGTCCTCATACATCTGGTCAAGGGATGCCAGCAGGGCGATGAAAAAGCCCAGTCCACTTTTTATAACCACTATAAAAAGCGGCTGTTAGGTATTTGCCTGCGCTATGCACGGACCACTTTTGAGGCCGAGGATATTTTTCAGGAAGCTTTTATCAAGGTATTTCAAAAGATAAATGAGGTAAAACACCCGGAGGCTGTTCATTTCTGGATCAAGTCTGTGGTGGTAAGAACCGCCATTGACCATTATCGAAAAAACAAGGCATTTGGGCTGACGATAGATGCCGACCAACCGGATATTCTTCCCGACCATGCGGATGCTTTCGATGTGCTGGACCAGCTGGAAAAAGAAGAGATCCTCGCAGCGATCACTGCATTGCCGGATGGCTATCGAATGGTGGTCAATCTCTACCTGATCGATGGTTATGAGCACCACGAAATTGCCGAAATGATTGGCATCTCCATCGGCACCTCAAAATCGCAACTGAGCCGGGCAAAGGTTTATTTGCGCCATATTTTAAACGAAAAAGGGGTAACTTCTTATGAAAAAGGATGATGAATTGAGACGGAAACTTGCGGAGACCTTTGAAGATTTCGAAGCCGAACCGCAGGCAGAAACCTGGGAAAATATCCGGAAAGCCATCCGCCCCAAACGGAAAAAGCGGGCGATCTGGCTTTTTTGGGGTTTGGGATGCCTGGCCTTCCTGGTCGGTCTGGGGTTGTACGCTTTACAAACGCCTGCGCTCGTCCATGCTCCGAATCAGCAACCGGCGTCAGAAACCACAAAAGCCGTCAGTCCCGATCAAAACCCGGAAAGCGCCCAAAGTTCAGAAAAGGAAATAAGCCTAAAAAACACACCCCGTCGAGGCGGCGGTTCAACTGAAAATCAACCCAATAGCCCAGTCATCTCTGCCCGTCCATCCGCCAAGCAACCCAAAGCTGTTTCCCCTACTGCGTTGAGTGAACTAAAAGTGGGGGCTCAGATTCCCGGTATAAAGGTTGAACAGGATGCCAAAATGCAGGGCTTAGAACCTGAATTGGAAGCCTTGACCGCTCCCCTCCAAACACCTGCACCGATGCCTGAATTTATTCCGGAGGCAAAACCGGTATCCATCCAGATATTAAGCCCCTTGCCGCTGCAAGCAATTCCTGTTGTGGCCGAAGACAAAAAGCTGCCTTCCGGCCGCTTTGGCTTTAGCATGCCGGTTGCAAAGCAGTCCTCCAGAACCAAGGGTAAGTTTACAGCCGGTGTGACGCTGCTATCTACCTATCAGATCATGCAATCTCAGGCAAATAACGGACTCCGCGCCGCTGATATCCGCGTACTTCCTGCTCTGGACGCGCATCGCCTGGGTTCGTCCTGGTCTGTCGGATATCAGTTGCCTTTGCGCCGCAATTCGGACCTCCATGCTGCAATTACCTGGATGAACCTCCCCTATCGGGCTGAATACTCGGTCAACAATACCCACCAATTGAACATTGAGATCCTTTCTGCCACGCAATACCGGGTTTCGCCTCATGCCGTGGGTGAAGTATCCACCCTGAAGCGATTGAACTATCTGGGCTTTCAACTGGACTATGGACACAGTTTCAAGCTTTTTGATCGAAAGATCCGGGCATTCTCCGGAGGGGAAGGCCTATGGTCGGTTGCTGACAGCAAACCTGAGCTTTGGGCACTGGCCGGGCTGAATATCCCGCTGGGGCTTTGGAAATTCCAGCTCGCACCTGTTTTCAAATACCGATTCAATCGGATCGAACAAGCTGACCAGCTTGTAAAAACCAGGCTTTATACGCTAGGCCTGGGCATTCAAACCACATTTTAACACAAAAACACTTTCAAATGCAGCGTTTCTTCCTTTTTGGAGCGCTTTTATTAGCCTTCAATACTGCTGCGCAGAGCTTTACAAAAGTCTATTCTGCGGGCATCAATTCCTTTCAGTTTACCCACATTGAACCAAACCCCGGAGACGGCTGGTACGCGGCTGGCTATGCACGCAGCAGCACAGAAATCGCCTCTTTTGTTTCAAAATTCGATGCGTTTGGAACGCTCCTGTGGTCCAAAAAACCTGAGGAAAGCCGTGACCCACGTGCGTTGGTCAGGCTGAATGACGGCAGCCTGTTGTTTTTTAACAATAACAGTGGTTTTCAGGGCTATTTTGATGCTTCCATGCTCCATCTGGGCGCCGACGGAAGTTTTATCAGCGAAACCATTTGGGGAAAACCGGAAGATCAGGACGATTGGAGCGATGCTAAAAAAATGAATGACGGAACCGTAGTCGCCATAGGTATGACACGGGAAAATTCGAGCATTTCGGAACGGATCCTGTTGGCCAAATTTTCCGCTACCGGCCAGATTTTATGGGAAAAAACCTTTGATGGGGGCCTTTTCGCTCGCTTTTCGAGCATACTCCCCTTGCCTTCCGGTGATTTTTATGCCATTGGTCAATCTTTCAGCTTTGGCGGCTCGCTCAGTTTACTGGGGAAATTCAGCGTCAACGGAGATCTGGACTGGATAAAATCTTACCAAAATGGCACCGACGAAATTTCTTTCCTTACTGGTCTGCCTTTGTCTGACGGTTCGCTTTTTGTAGCAGCTTATCTAACCAGTTTTTCAGTGGTAAACCCTGAGTTGACCTTGATGAACCTCAGTGCCAGCGGGGACATCACAAATCAAAAAAACCTGGATAACGATTACAATCTGGGGCCATTTAAAATGGGAAAACTGAATGACGATACCTTACTGATTGCTGCTGCCTCCAATGGCCAGGTGTTTCCGGTAGTCGATAATGATCATGTCATTTTACAGGTTTCTCCACAGGGGGATCTGTTGGGTAGTATGGGCTTTGGATCCGGTGCGCAGGATCTTGGCGCAGATGCGTTTTTTCTGGATCGGCAGGTAGTCCTTTGCGGCATGACGGATACCAGTCTGGACGGATCTGCCCGTCGGGGCACCATCAGCAGATCTGGCTTTAACACCTCCTGCTGCGAAAAAAATGTGGCCATTGTAAGCCTTCCACCGCCACCTTTACCCATCGTTAGTGTGCTGCCGTTTGCGATCAGTCCGGTACCTGGCAAACAGAATCACACGGTGAGTTTGGCCGATTTCCCGCTCAGTAGCGTGGTTTCCTGTCAAAATCCAGACGGAACCGCACTTTTACCGGCAGACACCAGCTTGTGCATCGGCGATACCATTCGCATTGGATTGATCACCAACATTCCTGCTGATATACAGTGGAGTACCGGAGCAAACGGCACTGAAATTCTGGTGGATGCACCCGGCATTTACACCGTGAATCTTAGTGGAGAATGTGGCGTGGCAAATGATACCATTGAAGTAGTAGCCCTGGGCAAGCGCGTCGTAGCAGCCGTGATCCCTGACCTTACGGCCTGCCCGGGCGAAAGCATTGGCCTTTTCGCATCCGGGGGCACCAATTATAGTTGGCTGGATGCAGACGGCACGGTCTTGTTCACAGACCAAAATCCGAGTGTCAGCCTGCAAGAATCAACCATTTATCAGGTGATCGTAAATGACGGACAATGCCTGGACACCGCCACCGTACAGGTCAGTGTGCTGCCCGGGCCAATGGTTTCTGCCGGACCAGATGCTTTTATAAAAGCAGGTGAAAAAGTAGTACTCTCTGCATCCGGGGCCTTCGCCTATAGCTGGTCACCAGATACCGGACTAAGTTGTACAGACTGCCCAGATCCGATTGCAAGCCCTGCATTTACCACTACTTATACCGTTACGGGACTGGATGCGGATGGATGCTCCGACACGGCAAGCATCACGGTAAATGTCCGGCAACCCTGTCCGTTTTATATCCCGAATGTAATTTACCCGGAGGATCCCCGCAGTTTAGGAAATGGTCTTTTTGGAGTATTGGGACAGGAAATAGCTTTTGAAAATTTTCTTTTACGGATATTTTCCCGCTGGGGTGAATTGGTTTTTGAATCCAAAGACCCACGGGCTACCTGGGACGGAACCATCCGAAATGAGACTGCCCAGGCTGGGGTTTATTTGTACCAATTGGAAATGGTCACCTGCGATGGCCTGGTCAGAAAGCATGGAGATCTAACCTTAATTCGTTAATCAGTTTTGACTATGAAAAAAATAAAATTACTCGCGACCATTACCGGCTGTCTGTTTCTTTTGACAGCAAAAGCTCAAAAAGAAGGAAACATCTGGCATTTTGGGCAAGGCGCAGCCCTGGATTTCAATTCAGGAGCAGCCACGATCACCACACCCAGTGCCATGTGGAGCTTTGAAGGCAGTGCCAGCATTGCAGATGCCAACGGCAATTTGCTGTTTTATTCCAACGGCGGCGGACGCGATCCGATCCTGAGTGGACAGAGCAGCGGCAAAATCTGGAACCGCAACCATGATGTCATGTACGATATGGGCAATACAGAGGGCGGCGGCTTTAGTTCGGCCCAATCATCTGTCATTGTGCCACGACCCGGTGTTACAAATCACTATTTCCTGTTCACGATGGACGAGGTTGAATTTGACTTGGGTGGCAGCGTTCCCGGACAGCCTCAGGGGCGCGGCTTGTCCTATTTTGATGTGGATATGTCGCTCAATGGCGGTCTGGGTGGCGTATCATCCTATACGGGACTGGCCTTAGTACCCTCCTACGAAGGTTTGTGCGCCATCCGCCATGCCAATGGCAGCGATTATTGGATCCTCGCGCACAATGACACCTTTGGATTGGCCGTATTTCCGGTCAATACCCTTGGGGTAGGAACACCCTTGTTTTACAATACACCCAATGGAACCGGGGGTATGATCAAAGCTTCCCCTGATGGAAAATGGTTGACCTGTACTCGCGATTTCGGCCAGACCTTATATCAATTTGACCCATCCAGTGGATTGATCAGCAATCCTTTACAACTGAATGCCGTACTGAACAATGCCGAATTTTCGCCGAACAGCAAACGGCTTTTCGGTATCACGGTCAATGCGTCGGTAATTTATTTTGATTTGACCAGTCCGGATATCAATGCCAGCCAGACCACGGTGAGCACCCTGTCTAATGTTGGAATTATCAATGCTCAGATGCAATTGGCGCCGGATGGAAAAATCTATTTTATTCAAGCCTCTTTCATTGAGAATACTGTTTTTCTGTCCACCATTGTATGCCCGAATACTGCCCCGTTTATTGAGTTAAAAAAGTTTGCATACACGATGCCGGGTGGAAACTCCTTTTTCGGATTACCCAATTTCGACAATGCCATTTTTCGCCGCGATATCGACCCTTCCCTTCCAGTCGATCTGGGGGCAGACCAGACACTCTGTGAAAACCAAAGCGTTGTATTGAATGCGGGGGTCAACAATGCAAGTTATGTTTGGTCTAATGGTTCCACTTTTCAGACTTTAACAGCCCTTTCAGCGGGTACCTATACCGTCACAGTAACAGCCCCGGGCTGTGGCATTGGAGTGGATTCTGTGGTAATCAAACAAGTAGTGCTCAACCTGGAGGCCGGGAGCGATCAGAGCCTTTGTGCAGGCAGCACCGTTCTCCTGGAAGGAAGTGGCAATGGCACTTTGACGTGGTCGCCGGCAGATGCAGTGTCCAACCCGGGTATTGCTACGCCGTTCTTTATTGGCGACAGCAGTACCGTACTGGTTTTAACCGCAAGTCTGGATGGATGCACTGCGCAGGATTCTTTTGAAGTAAGCGTTTTGCCCATCCCTATGCTGAGTGTTGTTCCGACGGACAGTACCATTCTGGCCGGATCCTCTGTCCAACTGATCGGAACCGGAGCCGGCACGATCTCTTGGACGCCAACAGATGGTCTGAGTTGTACCGACTGCCTGGATCCGGTCGCTACGCCCACGGAAACTACGGTTTATACCATGGTCGTGACCAACGCAGCAGGCTGTTCAGCAAGCGCCAGTGTAACCGTTACCGTCACCCCACCCGACTGTACGCCGGATTTCCCCAACGCTTTTACACCCAACGGCGATGCTGCCAACGATCAGTTTCAGCCCATAGGCGAGGCGATTGAATCTTTTGATCTGAGCGTTTACAACCGCTGGGGACAAAAAGTTTACAAGGGCAGTTCCGCCTGGGATGGCCGGTTGAACGATCAGGATGCGCCCAGCGATGTTTATATCTATACGGTCGATGTGAAGA
Source organism: Saprospiraceae bacterium (assembly GCA_044347755.1). GTDB lineage: Bacteria > Bacteroidota > Bacteroidia > Chitinophagales > Saprospiraceae > M3007. The sequence continues at coordinate 28,724 of JBIKUE010000036.1, read as the reverse complement.
TCTGCGGCAGTGTTTTGAGTCGGACAGGGGATGTTACTTTGTTGCGATGAGGGGAAGGGTGGAGGTTTATTGCTGGCGTCCTCACTAGGGGTGTACTGAATGTTTGATCATGTCAGCCGCATAGCGGCAAAACGTCGGTAGAAATAACGTTTTGGGTAGGTCTGAAGGTGCGTAGCACCGAAACACGTGCCAAGGGTTTCGGTGCTACGCACCTTCAGACCTAATTCTCGCTTTGATTTCTACAGACGTTTCGCCGCGATGCGGCTTTCCCAAACATTCCGTACAGCCCTGGCGAGGACGATAATAACGGAAACAAAAAGCCCCCACCTGCAATCAGCAAGTGGGGGCTTCAAATTTCAAGCCTCTGCCAACCAACTAAACTCCAAAGATCGCCCGGCCCAGATAAGTGGCCGCCTCTCCCAATTCCTCCTCAATGCGAAGCAACTGGTTGTATTTAGCGATCCGGTCAGAGCGTGAAGCGGAGCCGGTTTTGATCTGGCCGGTATTGAGCGCCACAGCCAGGTCGGCAATAAAAGTATCTTCTGTTTCGCCGGAGCGGTGAGAGATCACTGAGGTATAAGCATGGCGGGTAGCCAGGTTTACCGCATTGATGGTCTCCGTCAAAGAGCCAATCTGATTTACCTTGATCAAGATGGAGTTGGCAATTTTTTCATCAATACCCCGCTGCAAACGCTCGGTATTGGTTACGAAGAGATCATCGCCCACCAGCTGGATCCGGTGACCCAGGGTTTCCGTCTGGAGTTTCCAGCCCGCCCAGTCGTCTTCCGCAAATCCGTCTTCAATGGAGTAGATCGGGTAACGATTGCACCAGTCTTTCCAGAAGGCCACCATGTCTTTGGAAGAATAGCGGTCGCCGGTAGATTTTTTGAATACATACTCTCCTTTTTCTGCATCGTAAAACTCCGTTGCAGCAGCGTCCAGGGCAATCACAATATCGTCGAGCGGACGGAAGCCGGCAGCTTCGATCGCTGTCATCACCATTTGTATGGCTTCTTCGTTGTTTTTGATACCAGGTGCGAAACCGCCTTCATCACCAACGTTAGTGGCGTAGCCTTTGTTTTTCAACACCTTTTTAAGGTGGTGGAACACTTCTACACCCATGCGGAGGCCTTCCTTGAAGGAACTGGCGCCTACAGGCATGATCATAAATTCCTGAAAATCAATGCCATTGTCGGCATGCGCACCACCGTTGAGGATGTTCATCATAGGCACCGGAAGCACGTGTGCATTCACCCCGCCGAGGTAACGGTACAATGGCTGACCCAGTTCTTCTGCTGCTGCACGGGCTGTGGCCAGGCTCACCGCCAATATTGCATTGGCTCCCACCTGCCCCTTGGCACGTGTGCCATCCCGGTCAAGCATCAGCCGGTCAATGCGAATCTGATCGCTTACTTCCTGACCAATCAGTTCAGGGCGCAGCATCACTTCAATGTTTTTGACGGCCCGACGCACTCCTTTTCCGAGGTAACGATCATCGTCGTCACGCAATTCTACTGCTTCATGCGCGCCGGTACTGGCGCCACTTGGAACGGCTGCCCGACCCAAAAAGCCGGCTTCGGTCCACACTTCCGCCTCTACAGTGGGATTTCCCCTGCTGTCGAGAATTTCTCTTGCTATTACTTCGCGTATTGCACTCATATGTTTAGTGTTTTAGTTTTGGTGTGTTTTGGTGTTTATGTTGGTGGGCTTCTTTTTCACCGTTAAGTACGCTAAGAGCGCGAAAGCGTTTCTTTTTGCGCACTTTGCGTACTTAGCGGTGAACACGCAAATGTAGAAACAGTACACTCATTTAATAGCACAATGAAGCATCTTTTCCCCTTCAATAAATCCTTCCAGTTCATCACCGATCTGAACAGGACCAACGCCTGCCGGAGTTCCGGTAAAGATGTAATCTCCTTTTTGGATGGTGAAGAATTTGGACAGGTACACAATCAGCGTATCAAAGTTGAATATCATGTCGCGTGTGTGTCCATCCTGTACCAGGTTTCCATTCTTTTTAAGCTGGAAATGGATGTCTTGCGGATCTTTCAGATTTTCCAGTGAGATGAAATGGCTGAGCGGTCCGGAACGGTCAAATCCTTTGGCAATTTCCCAGGGTTGACCTTTGGCTTTCAGCTTATCCTGCAAATCACGGGCAGTAAAATCAATTCCGAAGGCCACTGCATCGTAATACCGGGAGGCAAATTCCGGCTGTACAGAGCGACCATTTTTGCATATGCGCAGCACAATTTCCCCTTCATAATGGAGGTCATTGGTAAAATCCGGGAAATAAAAAGGCCGGTTGGCCAACAGTAATGCCGTATTGGGCTTCATAAACACCAGCGGCTCTGAAGGAACCGGATTGTTCAGCTCCTTGGCGTGGTCTACATAGTTGCGTCCGATGCAAAAAATCTTCATGAGTCGAGTGCCTGAGTGTTTGAGTGTGCGGGTGTTTGAGTTGGCGTTCGGCTGGGCATTCCTTTGTGTCTTGGCGCCTTAGTGTCACCTTTTTTCCTTCAGAACCCGTAAGATAAGGTGAGCGCCCAGGCAGAATTTTTCAAATCGCCCAGCAATTGACTGGCAGATTGATTAGCTATGTTTTTCAAACCACGGGAAATCCGGAAATGCAATCCCAGGCCACCAATATCCAGCCCGGCGCCGGCATGCCAGCCATAATCCAGGTCTTCAAAACTGGTTTTTTCCAACTGTCCGGGCACACCGCTCACATCGCCATCTCCACTGGCCAAGAGGGAGGCATAAGCCCCTCCGTGTAGATTGACAACGCCAAACAAGTGGTATTGAAGGGATAAAGGCAGTTCCAGATAATTGATTTTTATATCCGGATTTTTATTGTTTAAATAATCGTAAGCCGCTCCTTTGGTTGTGAAAAGCAACTCAGGGCGCAAACTAAAGCGCCTTCCGCCCAAAGGAATCTGTGCAAATACGCCGCCGGTTACCCCCAGCCGCTTTTTTATGTCTTCTGCATTGGCGTCGTCATATACATTGGAGCCGTTAACCCCCAATTTTAATCCGAAACGAAAGCCGTCCGACATCTGTGCGTTCAGACTGGAAAAGAAGGAAAGTAAGAGGGCTAAGGTGAAGATAGGTTTCATAAGTAAATGCCTGACAAGGTACGAACATTAGATAGCATGAGGGCGCTAAGATAACATTTTCGGCTCAGATCCATTCGACTCAGGAGTACAAAATAGTTTTAGTTCTTTGATTATGATTTATTATTACATACCTTCGTCTTGTTATGCTTAAAGTTGACTTAGTTTAGAGATTATCGGTGATTCTACGTTTCTGAAGGCGAGTACATATACATGACGTTTTTACGGCCATCCTCCATTGATTATTAACCCGAATTTTTTCACATAATAAATTTTTACACGCAATGAAAATCAGAGAATTTCTTGACTTAAAAGTCATTTTAGCTCACTTTTTCCTGCTTTTTTCCTGTTTTGTCTTCGGGCAGGGGGGGGGGGCTTTTTACCTTAGTTCCAAATGGAAGTGCAGGTCTTACAACATTACAACAGTTGAATCTGGGAAAAATCCAGCAAGAAGGCACAGTGGTCTCCACCATGATTGTTGAGGTGGCGAATGTTAAGGACCTTCAACAAGGAGGCGTGATTAATCTTCAAATGCCCGGCAAAGATTGTACTGCTCAAGTCAAAGCTAAGTCCATTGAATCTTACAGTAACGGCGATTACACCTGGTATGGTGAAGTAGAAAAAGAAAATGGCGAGACAGAAGAAGCTTGCTCCTGTTACGATGGTATCGTTACCCTTATTTCTCGTTCAGGGCGGCTGTTTGGAACTATAAGAATTGACGAAGATCATTGGAGCCTTCACGATTTGGGAGGAGGGAAAAGGACTTTAGTTCAAAGAGATTTCACCGAAAATGGTCTGGGATGTTCTATGCCAGATTCGGGCGAGGAAAGTCTTTCAAATTCAATAGCTCAGGACAGAACCTACGGGAATTGCCCGGTAAGGGTATTGGCGCTTTACACGCCCAATGCTCTAGCAGCTGCGGCAGATTTGGAAGACAGAATTGAGGCAGCTTTTGTTGATGCAAATCAGGCGCTGCGTAATAGCAAGATTTCACCAAATGGATTGACACTCATTTTACATGGTATCGAGCCATTTGAGTTTACGGAATCAAATGATATTCGTAGTGACTTGAACAATCTAATACCCAACTCTACTCTTCTGGCACGCCGAAATGATACCCGTGCTGATTTAGTGATATTGTATACCAATGGAAATTATACATTAGGAGGCGTTGCCCGTCTTGGACCTTCAATTGACTCTGCATTATGTATCGTGAATAAAATTGGAGAAAATCTCTATACCACTGCTCATGAGCTGGCGCACTTGTTTGGTTGTCGCCATGACCTTGAAGATGACCCAGAGGGAACTTATGAGCATGGGTACAATTTCAAAACAGGTTGCTGGCCTTTCAGAGACAAGCGAGAAACCATCATGGTTTCTCCGGTAACAAACAACAGGATTTTGCATTTTTCAAATCCCAATGTTTATTATAAAGGTAAGTCAACAGGGACGGATGATTCTGAAAACAATGCCAGACTTTTGCGTACCAACGCCTGTACTGTAGCTAGCTTCAGGGAAGATGCGGTAAACGCGCCTTTCAGGGTTATCCCAAGTAGCGGACAAGAAGCTTGCCCCTGTGCTTATGTCGTATTTACAGTGTCAGGTATAGGTGGAGGCCCGGGGCCTTATCAATTTGAATGGTTTACCAGTACTGATGGATTCAATTATGGCCCTCTGGAAGGAATAGGGAATACTTTCGATGTTTTTGCCCCTTGTACAATTGGCGCTAACCTGCATATTAAAGTTAAAGGTACCTCTGCCGATGGTCAGGTCGATGAGGGATTCACCTATGTGATTGCTTTGGACCCTGGTTCTCCCAGTAATTGTGATCGGAATCAAACAACAGCCCTACAGCAGGAATTAGTAATGCTTTTTCCAAATCCGGTTCAGGAATTTGTTACGCTGGCCATAAATTCGCCAACAACTGCTGCCGTTTCAATTACCCTGACTGATGCCCTGGGACGATTACTTTCCGCCCGACACTTTACTGTCGGGAATGGTCAAACCTCACACAATCAGGATACTTCCGCGCTGATTCCGGGTATGTATTTCATGGAAATCAAAGTTGGCGACCAGTTGATTGCCAAAAAAATAATCAAAAACTAACAAGATTTATAACTCCCACTACAGACTTGTTCGTCTGTGGTGGGCCAATTTTTTTGCCATGCGTTACTTATTCTTCATGCTTTTCCTCGCTTCAGTATCCCTGATTAGTTGTTCGAAAGAGGATTCAAATGATTATTATTGGGGAACCGCCAGCGCTCAGTTAAATGGGGATTCCTGGCAGCCTGAACCTCGAGCTGTTACTAACAAACCTTATGAGCAAGGCATTGATTTTTTGCTTGACAGGTTAGATCCCAATGGTTACATGAAAGAGGGAATATTCATTTACAAGATCCCTCCACAGGTGGGCCGATATCCAATCTCTCAAACTGAGGTGAGGGATATAGACTCTTTGTCCGGAGCAAACCTGTTTACTATGATTGATGGAGATGTATTGGGTGATGTTTACCATCCGTTAGAGAGTTCAACAGACAATTATCTGGAAATCACTAAAATGGAAGGAGAAGAGATTTGGGCCGAATTTCAAATAGCTTTTGTGAAGGTTAGTAAAAGCCCGGTCGCAAACAACTATCCGGACACCATCAGGCTCACCCAAGGAAAAATCCATACCCGAATCATAAAGCCGGAATGAGAAGCCAGGAACCTTCGTTTCACATCTTTGTACGGTTTGTGCCTGTAACTATCCGGTCGCAGAAAGCTTCAGCGGATTCGGAGAATTTGCATACAACACATTATGGGCCAAATGGGTGCATTCTAGGCATCTCCGAAGCCTGAACTAATGTGAGTATTAGACAGCATTAAAAAAACGGCTGGATAGTTACTTTTTAAAACATACATGAGCCACCCCAAAATTTGGGATGGCTCATGTATAGTTGAGTATTGTTTTAGGCGTGGCAACGACTATCCGATTTCCGGAGCATCGTCTTCCTGAGTGTTTTCTCCCGATTCTTTCTTCTTTTTACCCGTAGATGGATGCCCGGTGAAATGCTTGAGCATCACCACTTCACGCTGGGTGAGTTCACGGAATTTACCCCGCTCCAGATCCTTTTTGGTCAGACCGGCAAAGTAGAAGCGGTCAAGTTTGAAGATCTCATATCCGAGGGTTTCAAAGATTCGACGCACTACCCTGTTGCGTCCGGAACTAATTTCCAGCTCAACAATATCGCGCTCCGGATGATCTTCCGAGAACCGTATCCAGTTTACTTCCATCAGACCATCGTCGAGCATAACACCGCGTTCAATGTGCTCCAGATCCTCCTGTGAAAGGCCACGGCGCAAACCTACGCGGTATTGTTTTTGTACGGCAAAACTTGGATGTGTAAGTTTTTGAGCCAGGTCACCATCGTTGGTCAACAGGATCAAACCTGTGGTATCACGGTCTAGTCGGCCTACCGGAAACAAGCGTTCCGGGAAACTGGAGTCCACAATATCTACTACTGTTGGGCGTCCACGTTCGTCCTCTGTGGTAGTGATCACATTTTTCGGCTTGTTCAGCAGCACGTAAACCATGCGCTCCTGAACCTTCATTGGCTGTCCATCGCACATTACGACGTCGCCGGCTACAACTCTGTAGAAAGGTTCAAGTTTCACCTCCCCATTAACGGTCACTTTACCGGATTCGATAAAGTCCACTGCTTTTCTGCGTGAAGACAGACCACAGTGTGCCAGGTATTTGTTCAGGGGCATGCCTTCACCGGTTGGCAAATCGGGCTTCGGTTTGCGGTCGATGAAGATATCATTATTTTTATTGCGGAAATTCTTTTGGCCGAATGGCTTTCTGCCAAAGCCGCCACCTCCGCCGCCGCGTTGTTGATAAGGCCGGCGCTCGTAGCCGCCGCCACCGCCTTGTCCGCGATCCTGCCAGGGGCGGCGTTCGCCACCACCTTCGCCTTGATTGCGATCCTGATAAGGCCGGCGTTCGTAACCGCCACCGCCACCTTGTCCGCGATCCTGCCAGGGACGGCGTTCGCCACCACCTTCGCCTTGATTGCGGTCTTGCCATGGCTTGCGCTCGTAACCGCCTCCACTGCCTTGATTGCGGTCCTGGTAAGGCCGGCGCTCGTAACCGCCGCCTCCACCTTGTCCGCGATCCTGCCAGGGTTTGCGTTCACCACCTTCACTGCCTTGATTGCGGTCCTGGTAAGGCCGGCGCTCGTAACCGCCGCCTCCACCTTGTCCGCGATCCTGCCAGGGTTTGCGTTCACCACCTTCACCCTGGTTGCGGTCTTGCCACGGCTTACGCTCGTAGTTCCCGCCGCCACCACCTTGATTGCGGTCTTGCCATGGTTTGCGTTCGTAGCCGCCGCCACCTTGGTTGCGGTCCTGCCACGGTTTGCGTTCACCCCCGCCCTGATTGCGGTCTTGCCAGGGTTTGCGTTCATCACCACCTCCGCTTTGATTACGGTCTTGCCACGGCTTACGCTCATAGCCTCCGCGATCTGGTCGTTCAGTCGGTTTGTCATGGGGTTCAGCAAACGGGTCATCATTTCGTTCGGATTTCTTCCGCTCTTCCAGCGGGGAATCCGCGTCCGGCTTGGAAAGGCGCGGACGGCGCTTTTTTTCTTCTTCCATTTAAAGCGGTAAGTTATTGGTTTTGAATAGCTGCTTTTTTATTGGGGCACAAATTTCCGTTTTTTCCCGGGAATGCCCACGGATATCAGTCATTATTTTACGTTTAAATCTTCAGCCCCTAATTCTTCGAGCCTGATCTTAAACACATAGTGTGGTGTACGGGCATACATTTGCCTGTACAATGCCAGAGCACGGGTATGGTGCGGAGTAGGATTATCGGCCACCCGGCGCAATTCAAAATGAACTGCAGCCTCCTCCCGTTCCGTTCTGGCCATGCCAAGCATTTGCTGCAATTGGCGTAATGCTTCGATGCGGTTACCTTCTGCAATAATCACCTGAGCCCGCAAAATATTGGCGCCAAAAGTCAGTTCAGAATTCCCCAAAGCCAGGGCAATATCCCTGCCTTCTTCCACATACTGCCGGGCCATGGCCACTTCTCCAGCCTGAATATGAACCAATCCCTTTTCAATCAAAGAATACCCCAAAACCAATCGATTGCCCATTTCCCGTGCATAATCAATGGCCTCGTTGTAATAGGATATACTGCGTGAATAGTCGCCTTTGTAATACCAGGTATCTCCCAAGGTATTGAGCGCCTTGGCTATTCCTTTCTTATAATTCAACTCCCGGCTCAAAGCCAGGTTTTGCTCCAGATACTCAACCGCCTGATCGAATTCACCCATAAGCGACAACAAATCCCCAATCAGGCCACAGGCAATAGCCAAACCTTGCTTGTCTCCCAACTCGCGTACCAATTGTAAGTCGCGCTCGAAATTCAACATGGCCTTGGCATAATCGCCTTTTTTCTCCCAAACCGAACCAATGGAACCAATACATATAGTCATGAACAACTTGTTGCCAAGTTCTTCGGAAAGTGCCAGGCCGCGTTCCAGACAAAGCAAGGCGGAATCCAGAGAGCCTTTTTCCAGATTGATGATGCCCAGGTTGGTATACAAGGTGGTCAATCCCTGCTTGTCGCCTGCACGTTGTGCAATATCCAGTTGTTCTTCCAACCAACGAATCCCTTCGTCATAATGGCCCTGGTTCATGAATATCAGGCCTAAATTGGCCACAATAGCTGCATTTTCTGCGTCACGACCACTCGCACGGTTAATTTCGATAGCTTTGGCGAACCAGCTTTTAGCTGATTCATAGTTTCCTTGCCGGAAAAACAGGGTGCCGAGGTTGCCATAGGTTTTGGCGGTACCTACCTGATCCTTGGCCAAATCGAAGAATGAACTGGACACCTCGAGGTGCTTTTTGGCCTCCACATAATCCCCACGCAACATGCGCAGCTGCCCAAGCCGGCGGTTCGCTCTACCCATCAACCCCATATCATTAAGGCTTTGCGCGCGTTTGAGCGCAATACGGTAGTCTTTTTCCGACTCTTCCCACTGTCCAACCAATTCATGCACCGCTCCTTTTTTGAGCATGAGACGAATGATCTTTTTGCCCTCTTTTTCCTTTTTAAGCAGGTTTTGGATCAGCTTATCGTAAAACTGGATCGCTTGTCGGTTCTGGAAATTCCGTTGCGCAAAACGTGCTGCTTTTTCCAGATACTTATTGGTTTTTTTCTCGTCTTCCGCTTCATCGTAGTGGAAAGCCAGATCCACATAACGCTCTTCCGAATTAGGATACAACTGCTCAATAGCCTCGGCAATCAATTGGTGCAACTCGCGCAGGCGGGTGCGTAATTGCATGTCGTAGGCAGCTTCGCGCAATAAGGAGTGGCGGAAAATATACCTTAATTCGTTCATGGCATACCAAACCTGCCACTTTTCGGCCGTTTGGATCTGCTCTTTGAGCACTAATTCCAGATCTCCATTTTTGCGGGCAAATTCTTCCTGCCGGGCCATTACCGCGGAAAGCACCGGCAGTTCAAACTCGCGTCCGATCACAGCTGCCGCTTTAACGGTTTCTTTCACCAGGCCACTCAACCGATCTATCCGCGCCATCATGATCTCTTTAACAGAATCTGCAATCTGTAAATCGTCGTTTTTGAGCTGAAGCACGCCATCCTCTGTGGTTTTCAATAAATTGGCCTCGCGGAAATACTCGGCCATTTGTTCCACATAAAAAGGATTCCCCTGCGTCATTCGCTGGAGCAATTCAAACAGGTCAGGATGAAGGGCGCCGCCCAACCGGTATTCTGCAAAGGATTTCAGATCATCATTTTGCAGAAAATTAAGGTCTACTTCGCAAAAGGGAGTCCCGATCTCTTCCAGCAATTGTTGTTTGAAAACATAGTTTTTAGCCCCGTCATCCTCATATCGGCAGGTTGCCAGAAACATCAATGGGTATGATTGGGCCCGGCGGGCAAATTGCGCCAAAAACTCCCTGCTCATGTCGTCGTACCAATGCCCGTCTTCCAGCTCAATCACTACAGGTTGCAGGAGCGACTCTGCTACAAACAAGTTGGCCATAGCGGCCAGACCGTTTTGGTATCGACCACGTGCATCCAGCTGTTCCCACAACGAGCCGGGGTATTGAATACCTACCATGGCTGCCAGCACGCTCTGCGTACGGGCAATTTCGCGGCGAACAGCATCGGCCTCGGGATGTTTGTTCTCTGTAAGTTCGTATTGAAGCTCCAGAAAGTTCTGCTCAAACAGTTCCCGATTGCGCTCCGGCGTATTTTCCGGACTCTGATCGAAGTAGTTTTTCAGGAAATAGATAAACGGATTGAAAGGCTTGCGCAGGATCTGATCGCTGGCACAACTGAACCAACTTACGGCCATGGAATCGCGCAAGCGGCGACGCAGTTCATAACTTAGCCTGCTTTTTCCAATACCCGCTTCGCCAAAAACATAAGCGACCCCGGCAAATTTGTTCCCGTGCAATGGTTGCGAAAAAGCATACAGTTTTTCCAATTCTGCACTGCGCCCAAAACAATCACCGGAAAAACTTGCCTTTCCTGCCAAATTTCGGCCAGTGAGTAGATAGGTTGGCAGTTTATTTTCGAAGCCCTTGAAATACCCATCGCCACGATAACTGAATTTGAAGTTACGGTTGCGCGACACGTTTTCATCGCTCAGCACCTCGCCCCAGTCGGCCTGCATCATGAGTCGCGCGCCGAGGTTCACACGGGCGCCCACGGCGGCATACTGACACCGTTCTTCACTGCCAATAATGCCGGTAAAGGCTTGTCCGGAAGCCATTCCAACGCGGTATCTGGCGCCGGTGAGTTCCGTGAGTTGTGCCAGGTCTTCGCGCACGGCGGCGATGAATTCCAGGGCTCGTTCGGTATTATTTTCAAAGGCTACCGGTGCGCCAAACAGGCAAAACATCACACCGCCTTTGTCGCCAAAGTCAATTTCTTTAAAGTATCCGCCGAAGTTTTGGCTCTGATCCAGCACAATGGAGGCAAAATGATCCAGCGATTCATGCGTTTGGATCCCATCGAAAGAGATGAATACGCTAACAACGTTTCGGAATTCGCCGTTAGGTTGGTTTTCAATAAACTCCTTAGGCAAAAATTCCATGGCCACGTCCGGATCTGCTTTGGGAAGCGCCGGTTGTTCGTGCAAAAGGAAACTGCCCTGGTCGTCAGTAAGGTGAAGAGAAAAGAAGCCTTCACCCAGGCTTTTTGCCTCATATTTGGCGGGATCCAGTAATCGAAGGAAATGTACATCTGCCACGGCCTCCAGGCTACTGGCTCTGGTTTGGGCCTGGGCGCAGCCATCTATAGGAGTCCCTTTGAAATAAAATCCTTTGCGGCGTTGACCTACAATACCCCAATCGACATTTCCTTCTGACAAACCTACTTTGATGCCAATATTGTGTTCGGAAAGAATGGAGTCTGCACTCTTTTGCTCGTCGGAAAAACGGGATAATATAGCCCTTACCGTGGCTACAATATGCCCCGCATCGTTGCGTTCGCCTGGAAAAATAGCTGTAAAGCTGTCACCGGCGAAATATGGGATAAATCCTCCCTGCTGGTACACCAGCGATACAGTGGGCTGGAAAATATGATTGAGTACGTCGGAAAGTTCTTCTGCGCCCTCCGGGCCTTTTGCCATCAGCGACTCCGTGAGTCGGGTAAATCCGCTCAGGTCCACAAACATCGTACAGGCATGCAAACTGCCATGCTGAATGCCATTGCGGTAATTTTCCTGAATAAAATGTGGCAAAAAATGTTTCAAACCAGGCGGAATAATTTGGTTATTAAGGAATTAAAGGACTAGTGTTTAGCCAGTCCCGGGCATCGAACCGAACCGAAATAGTAATTCACACCGGCTCCGATTATTACATAGGTATCGTTGTTTTTTCCATTGCCCCGTTGCTTACCAGGCGTGCCTACCGGCGGTTCGCCGGAGCGGTCGGCCAGTGCCGCTGCAATATCGCCACGCTGGGTGCGAATATCTCGAATATCTGCATAGGAGCCTTTTACATCGTCCAGGTAATCCGTGAATAATTTACGGGCGCTTAGGGTGAAATCCAGGCTCCATCGGTAGGAGAGATCCACTTTAAAGCCCATTCCATAGGCAAAAGCTCCCTGAGCGGTGTTGTATTCCTCACCCCGGAATTGTCCTTCAGTACCCATTTCCCGTAAATCGTAAGTGGTACCGTCCAGTTCAGCCTTAGGATTGAACCAGAAAAACGTGGGTCCTGCAAACATATACGGGGTAAAGAAGAAATCACGGCTGCCATGCACATAGGGGAAGAAATTGAATTCAAACTGCGCGGTGGCATCGTAGATATTGGACCAGAAATGCAAATTCCGGCGCTGCTCAAAGGCATTTTTGGAGTCGGAATCGTAGGCGCTGATTTTACCGGCATTCATCCCGAAGCGAATGGCCAGACGGTCGTTGAAGTTATAGCGAACACCTGCTCCTCCAGCCAGGTGCAGCCGGTTTACCCGGAAATTAGTATTCAAATCGCCAAAATAATTGGTTGCACCGATCCAGCCACCGGCTTCCCAGCCACGCATCTGGGCAGAGGCGCCAGATATTGAAAGTGCAAAAAAGCCAAGTATTAACAGCGAGTACCTCATCATAATATGCATGTATCGATCGAAGTTTTTGGATTTTGGTATTTGGACGTTTTTCGCCCTTGTTTGGATGCCCCTACAAGGAAAAAACCTGGTTAAATACAAAAGCGCCGCAAAAGTAACACGCTTGCGGTGGGTTTTTCTGTTAATGCTCTCAAAAACGTCGGAAAAGGTCAAGATGGTATGTCTGCAGGCAGAAATGTCGAATATCCAATGTCCAATATCGATCCCGAGGACTCGGGACCAAGTGGGGCGGGTATCGTAATCGTATGGTCAGGGGAGGCAGAGCCCTTGAATTGTTGACGAGAAATCTGATCACTTAGCATTTATACCCACCGGAAAGTGGTTTGCGAAAAAACCCTATATCCCGACGATATGAAAATTGAGCGTGAGAAGTGATTCCAACGCTTGTTTATGTTCTTTGATATTTTTGAAGAAGTCGAGTATGGCTTTACGAAATTCCGTGAAGTGTTCATAGAAATTATAAGAAGACACCTCCTTTCGTAAATACTTCCATAATCGCTCGATGAGGTTTAGATTTGGGGCGTATGGAGGAAAATAGATTACCCTGCACCAATTGTTTTCAGCCAGCCATTCTTTGAGGTATTTTGAGTGGTAATAGGGGGCGTTGTCGCAGATATTGATAATCGTTTTTTGGGGATGCCTTCGATGCTGTTTTTTCCAAAGTTTGATGCACGATTGTGCATTGATCCGATCGGATTCAACCACCAGAACATCCGTAACCTCGGTTGCATTCAGGGCTCCGTTGATATTGACTCTTTAATTTATTTCTCCATTTCATTATCAAAAAACTCAACCTAAGAAAACCTTTGGCAACTTGATTCAGCCCACTCAAGCAAAGCTTGCAAACGCCTTGATGGTTTCCTAACAGATAACAATAAGTAGCATTTTTTTAGGCTAAACCCTACGTTACGGTTAAGATCCTAATACTCCAACCCAATCTTCCCCCGGATTGCATCCAGGGTTTCAGCTAGTTCAAGGGTGAATGCCAGCGGTACCACATCACTTTCCAGCAGTCCGTTTTCCAGGCATTGCATCACATGTGCCGCTTCGTAGTGATAGCCCCGACCGGTGTACGGCACATCTATGTCTTCAAAAGATTCTGTCCGGCCATCGTAACGGGAGAGCGTCAGCTTTTGGGTATGATGCCAGCGCGAGTGCAGCATGAGGGTGCCTTCTGAGCCATACAGATGTGCACACAGACTGGTGTTGGCAGCTATGGTGGCGTGGCAAAGTGCCAGTTTGCCATTGGGATATTGAAAATTAAAAGCACAGGATTCGTCTACGTCTGTTTGCGTAAAGGTGGCTACCGCACAGATATTTTCCGGATCTGGTTTGCCAAACAGGGTGAGTGCCAGTAATGCCGGGTAAATGCCCAGATCCAGTAAAGCGCCGGCGCCCAGCCCTTTGTTAAACACCCTGGACTGTGGATCAAACGGCATTTTAAAACCAAAATCAGCCCGAATGGTGTGCAACGCTCCGATGGCGCCTTGCTCCACCAGTTCCAAAGCCCGGATATTGCCCGGAATAAACCGGGTCCAAAGGGCTTCCATCAGAAAAACCCGATTTCTCCTGGCGGCTGCTACCATCCGCATAGCCTCCTCCAGATTCATAGCGAACGGCTTTTCGCAAAGTACCGGAATGCCTGCCTCCAGGCACATCAGCGTATTCTCGCAATGCAAGGGGTGCGGCGTAGCCACATACACCACATCCAGATCCGGACAAGCCAGGATATCTTCATAACTGCCATACGCATGCGCCGCCCCAAAGTCGGCAGCAAATGCCTGTGCTCGTTCCAATGAGGTGGATGCCACCGCCTGCAAACGGGCATTGGGCAGTAAACGTAAATCGTCTGCAAATTGTCGGGCAATTTTGCCCAGGCCTATGATTCCCCAGTTCATGTGAGTGTTTGAGTTTGGGAGTGTTTGAGTGTTTGAGTTGGCGCTCGGCTTGGGATGGTGGATGAGGTCAACGAATAATTGTTTTGTTTTTTATTCAACATCTCAAGCCGAACGCCCTTCTGCGCTATCTGCGGTTTATCTGCGAAAATCTGCGGGAAAACGTTCTCAATAGAAAACCTTCACCGATGGAATCATGTCCGCATACCAACATTTCAGCCGGAAAATACGCAGTTTTCTACGAACTATGCCTGCCTTCTGCGCAACTTTACCTTATTAAAACTAAAACGTTTATGCTTAATTCCCTGTTCCCTGTGGCTTTGCGCTGGATCGCGGCCATTATTCTTGCTCAAACCCTTTATTTTAAATTCACCGGCGCCGAAGAAAGTGTCTGGATTTTTCAACAACTCGGCGTGGAGCCCTGGGGCCGACTCGGCAGCGGGGTGATGGAACTGATCGCGGTGATTCTGCTGATCCTGCCTCGTACCGCCTGGCTGGGCGCCTTGCTTGGTTTGGGCGTTATCTCCGGCGCTATTCTTTCTCATCTCTTCCTCCTCGGCATTGAGGTAAAAGGAGATGGCGGCCTGCTGTTTTACCTCGCCTTAGTGGTGTGGGTGTGTTGTGCAGTGGTATTGTGGAAAGAACGGGAGAAAGTGATACAATTGGTGAAGAGGTGAGGGTTCTCCGCGAAGTTCGCTAAGCACGCGAAGAACTTTATTTGGCGTTCTTTGCGAACTTCGCGGTGAAACTAAAAACTGCTCAAATCATACAAATCCTCATTTCATCCAACTCCAAAACCTCGAGAGGCGCCTAATTTTGAAAAAAATCAACACCATGCGCCCAGTTACTCAAAAAATCTTCCTGGTCCTGTCTCTCTTTGCCGTGCTGCACCTGGCAGAAGCTTGTATCGACTGCGATTGCGGTCATGTGCTTCCATTTTTCGATTACCAGGCCATAGCCCTTGAAACGCCTGAGACGGAAATTACTTCCGAGTTCAAATTGAACATCACAGCCGATTCTGTTTTCTACCTTGCTGAGGCAGAACCAACTCCACATTTTCATTGGACCAGTGCCGCCTGGGCATGCAGTTGCAATTTTAACGGTGAAAGCGGCCCTAAATACACCGTTGAAAAATTCAATATTTACGCCGATCGTGCCTTTAACGATACCCTGCCCGCCGGCACCTCCCTGAATGCTCTGTTCCGGGAAGTAAATGGCGATGCCATAACCATTCTGAAAGAAGACGAAGCGTTAAATAATTTCTGGGCTTTCGGCGAATTCGAGGAAGATATCCGGGCCATTCAACTGCTTACACACGAAAAACCCGCCGAATTGAACACGCCTTTCAAATTTCGGGTGGAATTTGTCAAGTCCAATGGCACGGTGCTGATGGCTGAAACAGGGGAAGTTGTGTTTAAGTGAAGTCTCCAACTCACTTAAACCATCCGGAATACATCACATAATTGTTCGCAATGCGCTCAATCTGACCTTTGAACAACTCTGGTGTAAGCTCTTTTACACGCTTGGCGGGCACACCGGCGTATACACCGCCTGCATGGCAAATCGTGTTCTCCAACACCACCGCTCCGGCAGCAATGAGGCAGTTTTCTTCCACTACTGCCTGATCCATAATGATCGCGCCCATTCCAACCAGCACATTATCGTGCAAAGTGCATCCATGCACCAGCGCCCGATGTCCGATACTCACATTATTCCCAATGGTGGTGCCGCATTTCTGGTAAGTTCCGTGAATAATGGCGCCATCCTGAATATTTACCTTGTTTCCCATGCGAATGAAATTCACATCGCCGCGCACCACCGCCTGAAACCATACGGAACATGCATCACCCATTATCACCTCACCGATGATGGTAGCATTTTCCGCTAAAAAACAGTTTTCACCAAACTGAGGAGTGATATCGCGACAAGAGAGAATAAGAGCCATAATGAATAATGTAGGGAGTGTATCCCGGAATGATATTCCGGGAAGTTTTCTAAGGATTATGTGGTTTAACCAGTCGAAAAATCATAATGGCCAGGAATACTCCGGCGGTATTGGCAATCATATCGTCGTATTCAAAAGATCGGTTGGGGAAAAAGGTTCCTTGAATCCACTCCATGAAAGCTCCGTAGCCGGTTGCCAGTAAAAAGATCAACGTTTGATGACTACGGGGAATGGGCAGTGGACCGGATTTACTTCGGCCCCAAAGCAATAACGCTGTGAGCAGTGCATATGCTGCGGCATGAAACAACTTATCAGCCGAAAAGAGGTTGAACTTAGGCATCGGCATGCCTGAATTGACCGAAAGCCAGGTAATTATAACCAGCCAGGCCAGCGCCGGGAGAAAGGGCTTAAACTTCATCTGTTTTTCTTTTTAGCTGGTTCAGATGGCTTTTTATCGTCTTGAGCCCCCTGTCGTTTGGTTTTGTAATAGTGCACCCCGGCGCCAAATACCCATCCTTCTTTACCTGATTTGGTGCGCACTTTCACCCAGTGATCCGTTACTTTTTCATATCCCAGGCTTATTTCCTGTGTCCACTCAGTTTTTTTGTTCAGGAAGGTCACCTGATCATGCAGTTTGAGTGTTTCCAGGGTTTCGCCCTTCAAACCGGGCTCTTTGCGCACCTTGAGTCCATCAATACTTACGAACAGCGTGCTTCCGGAACCTTTGGTATCGGCAGAGGTTGGAGGTGGCGGAGGATCTGTTTTCTTTATATTGTTGGTCAGTTCCGGCCGCTTGGGAGGAGGTCCGGTTTTAGGGGCCGGCTGTGTTGGTTGACTTTGAGCGGTAGGCTGGGGCATTTGCGGATGGTCCTTTTCAACGGGCTCGGGTGCTGCTAACCGGGGTTTCATGCTCACGGAATCCGTTTTTGCGGGCCGGTCTTCCGCATCGGGGCCATCTACATCCCGCACCTGACGGACAGATTGGGAACGACGTTCGGCACATTTGGTGAAGCCCCACATGAGGGCGCAGACCAAAAACGCCAATAAAATGAGGGTTTCAGCCTTTGGTAGTTTCATATGGGCAAATGTAGGATTTTACTTTAAAACGGCAGCTTTTACTGCATCTTCCGTTGCTCCGTTTTTCATCCGGAATACCGGAATATCTTTTAGCACCTCCGTTCTGGTAATCACATCAGGGCTGGGTCCGAAGTTCATGGTAAGATCCCGGATGGTCACCTCCATGCCCTCCGGCAATTTCGATTTCGTAAAATCAATCAACTCACCTTTTTCAATGAACCGGACGAAGTTTTTTTCCGCTTTTTTGCCGCCATATTTTCGCACCATGCTGCGGAAAAACCGGTGATCTAACTTTTGATCGGGATTTTTCCGGGTAATGGCCAGTATCTCGCGCATCATTTGATCCAGGTTGGAGGCTCCTTTGCTTTTTTCGCGCAACAGGTTGTCCAGGTAAAAGGCAAACAGGCAACCGCGGCGGTAAGGCAATTTTTCCCATTCCTTGCCACCGTTCCAGAACCGTTCATAGTTCATGGAATCGTTGGGCATTTGACGCTTCGAAGAGCTGTAATGCTCGGAAGAGAAGGTATTTAAATCCGTCAAAAATTGCTGCGTACTGATTAACCCGTAACGCAGGCTATTTTTCAAGGTAAAATACTCGGTAAAGCCTTCACTGAACCAGTACTGCTTCTCCTCTTCTGCATTTTGTATGTGTACCCCGATCCAGTGGTGCATGAGTTCATGCACCCACACATACCGTATCAGATCGTACTTAACTCCGGGGTTGTTGGTGGCGAACGACATAAAACTGTTGGTCAAACCAGATCCGCCAACACTCACGGATTTGGAGGTTTCCGTCCAGGGGGCATCGTCAATGGGAAGGAATGAAACCGTATAAATGGTATCGGAGTAATCGTTCCAGAATGCCCGGTGCCCTTCTACGGTGCGTTGCAGAAGATTTTGAAGCGTATCATCGGAAAACTGGGTCCAGCTGCCTCGGGTAAGCAGATAAACCGGTTGATTTTTCACTTTAAAGCTGAACCGGCGAAAATCGCCACCTACAAACACCGCTACGGAAAACTGACTATTGGTCAGCGTGGCTGTTTGGCTGCGGTCTGGCCCGAAACTGTTGTGAAGCGTCCAGTTTTCCGGGAAGCCCTCCCACCGGAATTGCAAGGGTTGGCGATCTTCCGGATCTGTCCAATAGCCTTCCGGAGTGGCCAGCAAATGCCCTGGCTGAATATGAAAGTATTCCTGATGAAGAATGGGTTTATAGCAGCAATATTGATAAAAAGCCTCTGTTGCTCCTTGCAAATCCAGTACCTCATAGCGCACACGCACACGCTTGCCCGGGAGGTGTTTTACCAAAAAACGATTACTATCCGGTTGTTTTTCCACTTCCACACCGGGATCCTGAGCAGGAAAAAGGATAAAATCCATCTGATTGGGCTCACCAAACTGGTTGTTCTGATAATTCAGATACGTTTGTCCGGTGACCGTGCCCTGGAAAGATATTTCTACGGATAAGCGAAGTCCGCCACTTTTCGGAAAAACCGGGTGAATGGTGTAGGTGAGTGGTTCCTGAGCAAAAAGGAGCGAGGGGAAGAGGAGAAGAAAGAGGAGGTGTTTCATTGTTATTTGTGTTTGACTGCTTCGCAGTCTGTTTAATGGATTGAAGCGCTAAAGGCCCCAGGCCCCAACATTAACTACACAAAGACAATTACAGACCGGTGTATGTGGCATTATTATTAGATTAGAGCATCAGATTTTTCCATTTTTAGATGTTTTTACCGGATTAGTTGCGCCAGTGTGTTACCTTGAGTGTGTTTGAAAAATCACAGTCTAAGCTTCCCGGAATACCATTCCGGGGTACATGCCGCCCAAACGCTTACCTTTGCCGCATGGTTCGTATTACCACAAATATTACCGATGCAGTTGCCTGCCTGAACAGGGAAGAAGTCATTGGGTTGCCCACGGAAACGGTGTACGGGCTGGCGGGCAATATTTACAGCGAACAGGCCGTCAGAAAGATTTTTGACATGAAACAAAGGCCATTGTTCAACCCCCTTATTGTACATATTGGCCGCACAGAGGCGGTAGAGCAAATCGCCAAAAACATTCCGGAACAAGCCTATCAACTGATCGCTGCATTTTGGCCGGGACCACTTACACTGGTGCTGGACCGGCAACCCGGCATTCCTGATCTGATTACTGCCGGCAAAGACACCGTTGCGGTGCGCATGCCCAATCATCCCCTGGCGCTGGCTTTGCTAGAGCAATTGGATTACCCCCTGGCAGCCCCCAGTGCCAATCCTTTTGGCTCGATCAGCCCAACAACAGCACAACATGTAGCCGATTATTTCAGGGATACACTGGAACTGGTGCTTGACGGCGGCCTCTGTGAACGGGGCGTGGAATCTACCATTGTGGGCTTTCCTGGCGGTATACCCACCCTTTACCGGCATGGCTCTATCCCGGCAGAAGAAATCGAATCAGTGCTTGGGCAATTAACTTACGTAACCCGAAAAGAAAACGCACCGGATGCACCGGGGATGCTTTCCCGCCACTATGCGCCTGCCACGCGCACGATACTTACCACCGGGATATCAGAAATGGCAGCTGCCCATCCGGGATTAAAAATCGGGCTTCTGTTGTTCGATCATTCCCTGCCTTTGCCCAATATTGCCCATCAGGAAATCCTTTCGCCCGGCGGCAACCTGAAAGAAGCCGCCATGCACTTGTATGCTGCCATGCACCGTATGGATCAAATGGACCTCGACCTGATCATTGCCCAACGTTTTCCGGATCATGGCCTTGGCAGAACCATCAACGACCGGCTGGAACGGGCGGGCAAGTAGCGCACAACAACAGACCCTGTGGGTTTCCAAAACCCTTACTGGTCTTAAGATTATATTGGCTTGTCACAGCCTTCCACAGAGGCCCTAAATGACCTAAATCACCTATCCAACACCCCTGTTCATTGAGCCTGCGTTTTCCGAATAAACGGAAACCCTTATACCTTCACCGTTTCAATGCGGTACAGAATTTTACTCTTTGTATGGATTGTAAAAGCCACCACTCAGGTACTGGCGCAACAACCCTTTACCAAAAACTATCAGACTGGCAATGGGCTTCCTTCCAATTACCTCTATTCCGTTTTTCAGGATAGCAAAGGATACATTTGGGTAACCACAGATGTAGGGGTGAGTCGGTTTGACGGGCAAACGTTTACTAATTTCAATACCTCACACGGGTTACCGGATAATGAAGTGTTTTCAGCTATAGAAGACCGACAGGGGCGGATATGGTTTGCCACGTTGAATGGGAATAGTGGCTTTTATCAGAACGGACAGTTTTATAACGAACACAACTTCCCATTACTCCGGCAATGTCAACTGAAAGGATTGACCCTGCGACTATTTGAGCAGGATGATGGCCGTGTGGCCTATGTAGGCGCCTTCAAAACCGTATTAATTGACCTTGACCGGCATCAGGTAGAAACCCGTATATTAGAAAACGGATTAGCTTTGGCTTGGAAAGAAGACCACAACCGAATCGGCGGGGCCACCAAGGAATTTGGATTTGTGGAGCAACAAGGATTTAGGCCTGTTGCCAAAGGTCCTTCGCTGATTCAGTCCTTGAACGCCATCACAATAGGCGATACCCTCATGATTAGTTCGGATCGAAGTATCTACCTGTTTAACCGAAAAGACTTTTCCCTGATTTCCCAAAAAGAACTGTTACCGACCGGCAACCAGTTTATTTACCTCAGTCATACCGGTAAAAACCTTTGGGGTGGTACGCGAAGTGGTGTTTTACGGATCAACGCCGAAACCCTGGCTATTGAAAACCACTATTTGCCAGGAAGGGCAGTTTCCTGTGTCCTCGAAGACCGGGAAGGAGGCCTTTGGTTCAGCACCTTCGAAGAGGGCCTGTTCTACGTGCCGGATCCGGCCATCGTCCAATATTCCATTCCGGACGGGTTGTTATATAAACGAGTTATTTGCTTGAGTCGGGACTCAAAGCAACAGCTCTGGATTGGTTCTGAAGGCAGTGCTTTTTCTGTATTTGATGGAAAAAGTATCCGCTCTAACGTCATTTTTCAAAAGATCGTAACGAATAAAAATATCGGGAAGATTCGGCATTTCCCAAACGATTTGACCCTTATCATTAGCAAGGCTGGCACCTTACGAATACAAAACGGGAAACGGGAATTGATCATTCAAAGGGCATCGGATGTCAACATTGCCCCAAACGGCAATTATTGGTCAGGACTTAACGGGCTTTTCATTATTCCTCCGGCCTTGATTAAACAAAAATCGGTTCCAGCCAATACACCTGTTGATGTAGAAGACTTAAACCCCTTGTTTGGAGTTCGAGCCATCACCAAATTTAAAGGCCACAAAATCGAGCGGGTTGAATTTGATGGCCAGGGAGTTGGATGGATAGGAACAACCATTGGCCTGTTTAAATTGGACACCAATATGGTGGATCAGAAAATACTTCCATATAGCATAAAAGATCTGCAATTTGACCCAAAAAGACAAAAATTATGGGTGCTCAGTGAATCAAAAGGCCTGTTTACCATTGTGCATGGACATGTCAGCGACAGCATCATGATTCGAAATCAGTTCGGGGAGGTGATCTGCAGAGACCTTTGTCTGGATGATGCAGGTAACCTTTGGATAGGAACAGCCAGCGGATTGTTTCGGGTTCAGGAACAGAATGGGCAACTGGCACTGACGAACTTCTGGGGTGTGCTCGGGCTGGGTTGGGATAAAATTAATGCCGTGGAAGTGGTCGGGAATCAGGTGTATTTAGGCAAAGACGATGGACTTTTGGCCATTCCGCAGCATATCTTGTTGGCCTCTCCGCCTTCTCCTCCGGTGCTGATCAAATCAGTCAGTATCAACAACCGACCAATACCACTGACCAAAGGGCAAAGTATTTCGCTGCAATATGGAGAAGGATCTTTAAACATTGCTTTTGAAGGATTATCGTTTCGCGAGCCACAATATATCCGTTATCGCTACCGACTGAGCGGGCTGGATACCCTTTGGCGGGAAACTACGAGTGAGGCGCTGGAATATGCCAGTTTGCGGCCAGGGAAATACCGTTTTGAAGTCTATTCCCTGAACGGCGCCGGTGAATTGTGTTCCGAACCCGGATGGTTAACTTTCGAGGTTTTACCCCCTTTTTGGATGCGGCCCTGGTTTTATGCGTTGTTGACAGGGATGGTTGGACTTTTGTTATTCGGTTATGTACGCAGACGGGAAAATCGTTTGCGCAAGACCTATGAAGTGGAACGGGAACGCATTGAAAGCGGACGGGAAAAAGCGGAGCTTCAGAAGAAAAACGCCGATTTGAAAATGCTGGCACTTCGGCTCCAGATGAACCCTCATTTTATTTTTAACGCCCTGAATACCATCAAAGGATATTACGGGCAAGATAAAATAGTGGAAGCAAATGCGTTTATTGGGAAATTTGCCCGTTTGTTGCGCTTGAACCTGGATTATTCAGATGCGCTTATCCCGCTGGACCAGGAAATTGAATTATTACGCATCTACCTGCAATTGAGCCAAATCAGGTATCCTGATAAAATAAACTTTAGGATAGAAATTCCGCCCGAAATACAGCCCATACATACCATGATTCCTTCCATGCTTCTGCAGCCATTTGTAGAAAATGCGGTGATCCATGGTCTTGCTCCTAAAAAATCGCCCGGAGAAATTATCATTTCCTTTCGAATGGCTGGCGAAGAAATTTTTGCAAGCATTCTGGATAGCGGAATTGGGCGGGAAACTGCCGCCAAATCAAAGTTGCGTGATCTACACAAACCACTGGCAACCCAGATCACCAGGGAGCGTTTGCAATTATTAAGAGGAAAAGATGCAGCCGGGCCGGCACTCCATATAGAAGACCTTTATGAAAACAAACAGGCAGCCGGAACCCTGGTTACCCTGCGCATACCCTTCCAACTCAACCAGCATGAACCACATGATCAACGCCCTCATCATTGACGACGAGCCTGCTGCGCAGGTGTCCCTCCAGCTCGAAATTGAATTACATTGCCCGCAAATACGCATTATCGGAACTGCCGGATCTGTTTCGGAAGGTGTGGAGGTCATTCAGGCGCATCCTCAGGCAAATCTGTTGTTTCTCGACATTCAGCTCACGGATGGATCAGGTTTTGATTTGCTGCAACAGGTTAATTTTGATCACCTGAAGATCATTTTCACCACCGCGTATAGTGAATATGCCCTGCGTGCCATTAAATTTTCTCCGCTGGATTATTTGCTCAAACCGATTGATGCTCAGGAGCTTAAAGATGCCGTAGAGAAAGTTTCCAAAAGCGCCCAAAGCGAAATGCAGCTCCAGATCCGGCAATTCATGCAACAAATCAATCAGGCCTCCACACCACCGCGCATTAGCCTTGCCACTGCGGATGGAATTCATTTGTACTACGTTAAAAATATTGTGCGCTGCGCCTCCGACGGCAACTATGCCACCGTCCATTTTGAAGACAAAACCAAACTCCTGGTAGCCAAAACCCTCAAGGATCTGGAACTGTTATTCGCGCCATACGCTTTTGAACGCATCCACAAATCGCACCTGATCAATATGGATCACCTCAAACGTTACTACAACCGCTTCTCCGGCGAAGTCGAAATGAGCGATGGCGCCATTCTACCCGTTGCCCAACGAAAAAAAGCCTATTTGCTGGAGATATTGAAAGGGGGGTGAGGAGAGGGTGTTTCAAAGGTGTTTTTTTTACTGCGGAGGCGGAGAGGCGCGGAGATGCAGAGGGCTTAGATTGTCAAAAACCCTCTGCGTCTCTGCGGTAAAACCTTCTCCGCGCCTCTCCGCCTCTGCGGTAAAAAAAACCAATTCTACCCATGCAGCCAATGCAGCGTATTTTGGTGAAAAATCTTTTCCCTGGTAGTCGCAGGCAATCCCATTTCTTCTATGAATTTGCCAATTTCCAAATCGCCCAGCGGGAACGGATAGTCTGTTCCCAGGCAAACCCGGTCTTCTCCTACCACTTCCATAATATACCGCAACAGTTGAGGATCATGTGTAGCGGAGTCATACCAGAAACGACTGAGGTATTCCCGGGGCGAAACGGGATTGTCAACAGCTACAAGGTCAGGCCGGCAATTGAATCCATGTTCAATACGACCAATAGTGGGAACAAAAGAGCCTCCGGCATGCGCCAGACAAACCCGTAGTTTGGGCAGACGCTCCATTACCCCGCCAAATACCAGCGAAGCGGCTGCACGCGCCGTTTCAGCAGGCATGCCAACCAGCCAGGGCAACCAGTATTTACGCATTTCCCCCTCGCCCATCATTTCCCAGGGGTGCACAAACACCGCCATATTTAGTCGTTCACATGCTTCAAAAATGGGGAAAAACTGGGCTTCACTCAGGTTCTTCTGGTTCACGTTGGAACCGATTTGCACACCCGGGAAACCCAACTGATGCAGTCGTTCTAATTCTTTGATAGCCAGATCTGTATCCTGCATGGGGATAGTGCCCAAAGCGATGTAATGTTCAGGATAATCATCCACTATACCCGCCAGGTGATCGTTGAGGTACATGGACAAATCCAGGCAATCCGCTGGTTTGGCCCAATAGCTGAACATGACCGGAATGGTGCATACTACCTGTACCGGGGTGTTAAAATGGGCATATTCGCCAATACGCAACTGTGGATCCCAGCAATTGGAAGCAATTTCCCGGAAAAAAGTATTGCCTTTCATCATACGGGCAAAGCCCTGCATATGGTGCTCCAGGTGAATGAATTCGCCATACCCGAATTTGTCGGCAAAATTGGGCAGCCGTTCGGGCAGGATATGGGTGTGCATGTCAATCTTTTTCATCGGAGCAATGATAAGGCGGTTTTGGGGAATTTCTTTCGTCTTTCGCTGACAATGAGGCAAAGGAATTCAACCGGCACATGGAGGAAAGAATACCTTTGCCCCTGAAAATCCTTCTTGTAATGAAAAAACTGTTCGTATTTCTGTTCCTGACCTTTTGCCTGTTCAGCCAAATGACTGCTCAAGGCGGTTATTCGTTTCAACTATTAAGTCATTGGGACGACAATTCACTGCCCGTTGCCTCTCCCAATAATCTGAAATTACAATACAGTGGTTGCTGGGGTATTGCCGTCAATGGGCATGAATACGCCGTAGTAGGCGGCGCCGAGCATATTCTGTTCTTTGATATTACCAATCCTGCAGCCCCTGAACTGGTGGGCAAGTTTCAGGGAACAGCCAATACGGTATGGCGCGAATTTAAATCCTACAAAAATCGCATTTACGCCGTTTCTGATGCCACTACGGAAGGACTCATGATTTTCGACATGAGCCATGCCGAAGATACCATTGTGCGCAGCTACTGGAGTAGCGAAATCTTTGAAAGAGCCCATACCATCACTCTGGATACCACTTCCGGACGTATCTACCTCAACGGAGGCAACGCTTCCGAAGGTATTATGGTGCTGGATGTGAGTCAGAATCCGGATCAACCAACCTTCATTACTCATGCCAGTTTCCAGGGCGGTGGCTTGCATGATTCCTATGTGCGCAACGATACTATTTATGCCTCCTCCGGCTATGATGGATACTATATCTATGATATGACCAACCCGCTTGCGCCTAATTTGCTGGCACAAATCAATACAGGAGGGTATAACCACAACTCCTGGTTGAATGCCGCAGGCACGCATGCATATTACACCGAGGAAATTCCGGCGGGCAAGCCTGTACGGATCATCGACCTTCAGTTACTTTCTCTAGGCGAGATTGAGGAGGCGGGTGCGTTTTTAGATAAATTTTCTGTTGACAATGGCGACAAAACAGCCATTCCACACAACGTCTACATTAAAGACGATATCCTGTTCAACTCACAATATGAAGACGGTTTACTGGCCTACGACATCAGCAACCCCACGCAGCCTGTTTTACTGGCTCATTACGATACCCATCCGGAAAATCCGGTGTACAACGGCTATTTCGGCAACTGGGGCAATTACCCCTGGCTACCTTCCGGCAACATCATTACATGCGATATGCAAAATGGATTATACATATTGTCGCTTAATCCTGCTGTGAAAACCCAGGAGCCAATGGAGGCCCTTGCCGTTCAGGTGCAGCCCAATCCGGTACAGGATCAGCTTACGATCCGGGTGCCACAGCATGAAAGTGAAACCTGGCAATGGTTTCTGAGCAATCCTTCCGGTCAGCGTTTGCAGAGTGGCCAGATCAACCAGACAGTGGAAACCACTCTTTTGCTACAACAGATTCCTGCCGGCCTGTATTTTCTCCAGGTACAAAGCGCAACCGGCAAGCAAGCGGTGAAGAAGCTGGTGAAGGAGTAGGGAATGTCCAATAACCAATATCCAATGTCCAATGTCCAAGTGGGGCGCCCGTCTGGCGTCAGCACGATTGCTGGGCTTTATTTCGGGTGCTGGGCCAAATGTACGCTACAATCCTCCCCAGCAGGCGAATACTACCAAACAAACGTGCTGACGCCAGACAGGCGCCCCACTTGGACATTGGACATTGGACATTGGATATTGGATATTGGTTGCGCCTTAGTGTTTCCAAATTATGCGCCTTATCACAGACCCTAGTTTCTTATAAAACTCAGGCAAATACCTGAATGCCCGAACGGCTACCACTCCGAACGTATAATACAAATACGTCTGCATGGCCAAAAAGCTGAGCATGTACCCGGCCAGTGTGGCAAAAGCGGCCCCTTTCAACCCGAATATCGGGACCATCCAATAGCAAAGTGCGAGGTTGAGCAGGGCGGTACCCAGGGTGAAAATAAAATTGACAGCCGGTTTGCCGCCGGCATCCAGCGCGGTACCAAACTGCACCGCAAAGGGCATAAACAATCCAAAAAAAGCGGTAATACGGAGCAATTCCACCGATTCGGGGTACTGTGTACCGGCAAAAAAACGCACCAGCAGCTCCGGAAACAGCAGCACCAGCAACACAAAAGGCAGGATAACGGCCAGCGTAGCGCCCACACTTTTTTCGTACAACTGCCTTACTCCGGAAGCGCCCTCCAGCGCCATTCGTTCGGCGCTTTTGGGAAATACCACGGAAGCAATGCTGAAAGCCGGTGCTTCTACCAGTTGCGTGACCCGCCCGGCTACATCGTACACTGCAAAGGCCGCCGGACCAAGCAGTTTGCCCAGTATCAGCTTGTCGGCATTTTTGTACATCATGGTGCTGAGGTTGGTTCCCAGCACAAATTTGCCAAAATTCAACAGGGTGCGGTACCATTGCCAGTAGTTGATTCCCTGCAAAATATCGCGGTTAAACAACACTTTCCGGTGCCACCACAGGGCTATAGCAGCCCCGAACAACTGCATGGCAGGCCACTGCCACAGCGCAACGGCACTACCGGTGTACCAGCACACAAACACCCATAAAAAGGGCAGGCCCCGGTAAAAAATACTCGTCACCAGCATACCCCGAAAATCGAAATGTGCCTGCTGCACATAAATGCTGTGCGTACAGCCGGCCCACACCAGATTGGTGAGGTAATACACCGGCAACATGGGCAAAATTTCCGGCACCTGGTACTGCGTGGCTACCCAGGGCGCCACAACAGCCAATATCAGGTTGGAAAAGAGCGTATAGGCCAAATGCAGCCCAAATGCCGCACTGATCAGTCGGGTTTTATCAGCAGGCTGATCAAAAGCCATTTGCAAAAACCTGATCAACCCGTTTTGCAGCAATCCACTCCGACCCATTTCCACAAAATAGGTGAGCAACACAAAGATTCCCCAGGCCGCAAATGCCTCCTTGCTGAGCAGGCGCAGCAAAAGCATAGCCGAACCCAGGTTGAATCCCATGGAAACAACCCTTTCAGCCAGGGAAATAACCCCTGAACGCAGCCAGTATGCATCGTCTTTGTCAGGCATGGGATGATATTGCCCTGCCCTTTAGGGCAGGGACTAGAATAAATATGATTATTATGGGCTTTAGCCCATGAAAATTAGATAGGGCTAAAGCCCATGATCTTTCTGAAACCTTTTTCCGTGCCCTGAAGGGCACGGCAACTGAAGGGCACGGCAACTGAAGGGCACGGCAACT
>JBIKUE010000232.1:0-3384 GCA_044347755.1 Saprospiraceae bacterium | reverse complement strand
TCTGACCGAGGACTATAAATCTACCTATAAAGCCTTGATTTCCAAACGTGTAACGCTATTTACGCCATGACCGCTGTGCTCGGGGAAAGTAGCTCGAAGCGGGTGGTGGGCGGCTGGGCGGATTTGGCCGTTTTTTCCGGGGCAAAACGAGGATCCGAGCTGCAGGCGGCGAGCAGGCAAAGCGGGACAAAAAGGGCAAGCCGGGTTGGGTGCATGAGGTGTTGGTTGTGGCGGTGAAAATAGGGAGATTGGGGAAATGGGGGCTTTTTTGGGTGATATGGATAAATTTTTTAATTTTTTTTTGGGGGATTGTTTGGCGGTTTGGGGGAAGGGGGTATTTTTGTGCTGTGAATGTGTAAATAGTGGAGAATAGAGATGGCTGAATAGAGGTATTTAAACAAGATAATTTTGTAGTTTTTGGGATTATTTGTAAGAGGTATTTGTAAGTAGAAGTTAGGTGCGCATCAATGCTATGAAGTTCGTAGGAAGACCTCTTAATAGATTCACTTTCATTTGATCATGTAGTTGCAACTGGCGGCAATGTGCTTAGAGCGTTAGCCGAATTGTCGGTTTCGTTTATACGGGTACTGGGGATGTTTTGGATGCTTTCTGACGCCGTTGGGTCTTTCCGACCTCATCAGGAAGACCCAGGCGCGGAGGTTGAGAATGTAGTAAACTTTATGGATCGAACACCATGACGGGCGGACAATGATTGGTTTATTTAAATGGAAAATTTGGAGTGGCAAGTATGGATGATTTGTTGAAATTCCTGTTGATCGGAGTTTACGAACCGAGGGGTCTGCGAAAAAAATAAAATTAATGATATGACACAGCAACAGTTAATCGAAGTGATGAAGTACCACTTAAAAAACTTCAATGATGAAGGTGTTGACCCAATTGATGAAAACACCATTCACAATACCGTTTTGAGTGCCACAGACGGAGTAGGCACAGCAAACTCAAAAAATATTTACCGAGCAGTAATTCGTTGGACTATGAAAAGGAACGGTCATCAGGACAAGCCATGGCCAACTGATTGGTTTGAAAACTCTGTTTCCTATCTTTCATCAAAAATTCTTTAAAATGAAATCAAATAATATCCTTATATTGATGGTGCTTATCATCTCCTTCTCAGGAGAGATAAAAGCACAGGACAAACCTGTTCAAGTTTCGATAAATTCAATTCGAACCGAATTGAAGCAGTCGGCTATGAAACTGGGAATCAAATACTTACAATCACTGGATACACTTTATGGTTTTAATAAAGAACATTTTAAAGATTGGGAAAAAGGGTTGTTAACTTTTTCACCAGAGTTTAAGATAGAAACGGGAAATAATGATGCATTTTCTTCAATGACAGGAAAAATGGCTGGGTTCATTATGCTATTTGATACTGTAAATATTGCAGGCGTTATTACGCCCAAAACTGGCAAGATGTTTCATGTCTTTCCTTTTTCAACAGGTTTTGAAACAAGCAATGCTTTCCAGAAAGTAAATGGAATTGTTGAGGTTGGTTATGTTCCGTGGTATCAAATTCCAATAGCCAATGCGCCAAGGATTCTTTCTTTCACAAATATAAATTTATTCTTGCAGGGAGGATATAAATTTGACATTGACAATAAAAACCCCATTACAGGCATGGGTGGAAATGTGGACGAAAGTAAGGAAATGTCAGACAAACCAATATTCAGAGCGAAAGGCCATTTTGGAATAGATACAAAAGACTTGCTTACAAATACTAATTCTACAAGAGGAATTTCTTTAATTGGAAATTCAGATGTATGGTATGATTTTTTAAATTCTGAAATCTATTATTCAATCGAAGGTAAACTTCGGGTCTTCCTAACGAAAGATTATTTTTTTGACTTTACATACGAAAAAGGTTCTGGTGCGCCCAATTTTAATCAAGGAGAACAATTTGGTGTTGGGTTAACCGTATCCTTTTAGATAAATCGGTGATGTCCCAAAAAGTGTGTCTGTAAAATGAAAAGGCCTAATACCACCGCCATATGTCTCTCAACCAAAACACTGCCGCAGCCCAAAATACTACTCCAATACCCCCTGCAAAACGCTTCGCGAATCGCAATCAAATAATTGGATTAGCAATCTATTTTGCTTTTACCGGGATACTTTTACTCCAAAACGTCTATAACTTTTGGCCAGATTCCGAAGAGATTTCTAAGGACAAATCATTGTCAATCTTATCAATTGAGCAAAATATTCAAAGCTTAAAGGTAAAAATGAAAGAAGATCCAAGCGATTCCACCCAGCCTCGCTTAGGAGAAACCATTCAAGCGCTGGATAGTATTCGACATGTCTTGTTAACCCAACAGGAGCAGAATATCCCCCACAAGCAACAAATCTGTTTTAGAGTATTATTTTTCAAATGCACCTCGTTTAGTGCAGACAGGGATCATAGCCTTCTCCTTTTAGTATTGATTATGGGGGCGGTAGGAAGCTGGCTACATGCACTGTCATCTTTCCTTGATTTTGTCGGGAATCGCAACTTTGTTACCAGCTGGATTGCATGGTACCTGATGCGCCCCATATTGGGTGCAATGATGGCAGTGATATTTTATGTTGTGATACGAGCTGGTTTTTTTTCACAAAGCATAGAGGGACTAAAAGCAATAAACCCATTCAGCATTGCAGCTCTGGCGGGCCTAGTTGGGTTATTCACGCAAAGAGCCACCAAAAAACTGGCGGATGTATTTGATGCCTTATTTCCTACTAACAAAAAGGACCTGGATTCATTAGATGCTACCAATTCACCTGCAACAATTAGCAAATTAAACCCTGAAAAGGTTACGGTAGGCGCTACCAGCCTCCTAGTTCAGGTGACCGGAACCAATTTCACTGAAAAAAGCATTGCATTTGTAAATGGAAATGCTCGAAATACCTCATTTAAAAGCAAGGAAACGCTTGAATTCAGTTTACTTCCAGAAGATGTTGCTAATGCTGGTGAGCTCCAGATTACTGTTAAAGATCCGACACTTGATCTCGAGCCAGGGAATAGTATGATTCTGCCAATTGTGGAGCAAACAGCATAATTTTATAGAAATTTCTTGTCATGCCCGGCCGTCCTATAAATCAATAGCAACGCGCCATCCCCTGCCGTGCTTAGGGCTTCCCAATAGATTCAGGAAGATCCAAGCACGGCAGAACTGAGAATCCAGAGCATCCCACAATAAAATTACACTACACTTAAACTCCAATCATTCCAGCCACCAAACCTGGTTTCGTTGACGGAAAACGCCGCCTCCTTTCAAGGAAAAAACGATATCCTTTGCAGCATATCGCCAAAACCCGGATATTTGCTGCAATCGCCAACACCACATGCTCCCAGAAAAAATAACCCTCTCCCAACTAGAACAATACCTCTCC
>JBIKUE010000137.1:0-11821 GCA_044347755.1 Saprospiraceae bacterium | reverse complement strand
GTTTTTTTACCCGGCAACAGCCTTATGGTTGTGCCGGGTTTTTTATTGATCAAAAGTTGGAATGGCAGGCAAATCGGGTATGTTTGCCCCCAGAAATTCAAATTACGTTTATCCGTATGCACCAACCTTTGATTATTTGTTTTGGCGAAGTGTTGTGGGACCTGCTGCCTGGCGGCAAAATGGCCGGTGGCGCCCCCATGAATGTGGCCTATCAGGTCAACAACCTTGGCATGCACTCCAGAATGATAAGTCGTGTAGGCACAGACGACCTGGGTGATGAGTTGATAGCATTTCTGGAACAAAAGGGAGTAGCCACAGATTTAGTGCAAAAAGACCATCAATTCCCTACCGGAACCGTTAATGTACATCTGGATAGCGAGGGAATTCCCAGTTACGAAATCGTTCAACCGGCTGCCTGGGATGCCATTGAACTAACCGAATCCATGGCAGAAGCTGTCTGTCAGGCAGATGCGCTGGTGTTTGGAAGTCTGGCCTGCCGTAATGAGCTATCACGCAACACACTTCTTCAATTACTCGACCTGGCGTCATTACGGGTGTTTGATGTAAACCTGCGCGAGCCTTTCTACAGCAAAATATTATTGGAAGAACTGCTGTCCAAAGCCAATCTGGTTAAAGTCAACGATATAGAACTGGGTATTTTATCAGACTGGTATGGCTTTAAAGGCCCTGAAAAAGACCTCATGCAATCCTTAAAGGATCATTTTGGTTTTGATTTGCTAATCGTAACCAAAGGCGGCAATGGCGCAGCCTGTCTCAGCGCGGAAGGATATTCCGAAGTTTCAGGAATGAAAGTACAGGTGCTGGATACCGTTGGATCAGGCGATGCCTTTTTGTCGGGGTTTTTATTTCAGCATTTTGCAGGCAAACCCAACGCGGCCTGTCTTCACTTTGCAAATGCACTGGGGGCGCTCACAGCTACCAAGGCAGGAGGAACCCCTGTTATCTCTGCAGAAGAAATCAATGCGTTGGGGTAAGACCGATCTCTTTGAGGCACTTTTTCAGACTTTCTCGCCAATAGGGAATCTGCAAGCCAAAGACAGATTTGATTTTGCTTTTATCTAACACACTAAAGGGTGGTCGTTGCGCCGGCGTTGGATATTCGCTGGTTGAAATGGGCATCACCTTGCACGCCATTTTTTGGTATTCAAAAACAGCACAGGCCAGATCATACCAACTGGCCACGCCTTCATTGGCAAAATGCCAGATGCCTGCCAACGATTGCTGCGGCACTTTTCCATCCTTGACTTGCTGATAAATCTGAAGCACACTCTGTGCCAGATCCGGCGCATAGGTGGGTGATCCAATTTGATCCACTACTACTTTCAGATTGGGGCGCTCTGCACCCAACCGGAGCATGGTCTTCACAAAATTATGGCCGAACTCTGAATACACCCAGGATGTTCGGATTACCATAGTTAAGTTGGGGTGGTATTGCAAGGCCGCCCTTTCGCCAGCGAGTTTGGTTTTGGCATAAACACCTTGGGGATGTACCGAATCCGTTTCCCGGAATGGCATATTGTTTTTGCTATGATACACATAATCGGTGCTGAAATGGATCAGTGGCAACTGATACTGCGCGCATATCTGCGCCAGGTTTTTTACCCCCAACCTGTTCACTTTGCCGGCTTTGACCGGTTCACTTTCTGCTTTATCCACTGCCGTATATGCAGCGCAATTCACTACCCAAAGCGGCTCTTCTCCGGAAACCAGAGGAGCGATGGTTTGACGCACTGACTGCAGTTGGGTAATATCCAACTCGGAAGCGCTTTTGAATACGATCCGAATTTGCGGATAATGAGCAGCTGCTTTCTGAAAACACTGGCCGAGCTGGCCGTTTGCACCGGTAACAAGAATCATACAGAAAATTTACCCGACAAAGGTATGCCCTCCAAAGGCCAAAAAGTGAAATGCAAAACTCATAATCAGAATAAATACGCAGTTTTACGCCATAAATCCTGTTTTGGTATATGTTACTCCATTTACCTGTTTCTCCCCTTCAGCAAATAACCGGGCACCCCGGCGCTGACAAAGACATTCAACTCTTCGTCAAGCGGGATGATTTGTTGCATCCGGATATTCAGGGAAGCAAAGCGCGAAAGCTGGCTCCTGTGCTGGATCTGGCAAGACAGCACTTTCCGGATGGAATCATCACCTTTGGCGGGGCATTTTCCAATCACTTACATGCGGTAGCTATTGCCGGACACCTATTCGATATACCAACAGTGGGGATCCTGCGGGGAACTTATGTTGATGTTCAAAATCCAACGCTTAAAACCTGTGCAGACCATGGAATGACCTTGATTCCATTACCTAAAGCAACGTATGCAAGCCATAAACAAGACGACTATGGGTATTGGAGAGCGTCCTATCCAAAGGCCTATATTTTGCCCGAAGGAGGCAACACCCCGGATGCGGTGTTGCATTGCACCAACATTTCAGCCGAAATACTGGCTCAACTGCCACCTGAAAGCCTGAACAGGCCACTTCATATTTGTACGCCGGCTGGCACAGGTTGTACCGCAGCGGGTGTTGCCGCAGGACTGCCCGCTTCAAAAGGAAGTACCTGGGTTTTTCCGGCAAGTTCAGACAATCTGGAATGGGAAACCATCAGGCAGTTGCTTCCTCCGGGAATGTTGGAAACACCTGATATAAGATGGATTCCGGATTATATCTGCGGCGGATTTGCTCGATGGGATCATAACGTCATGGATTTTGTGCACCCTTTTCATCAACAAACCGGCATCATGCCCGATCCTGTATATACGGCAAAAATGCTTTATGGGATCTTTGATTTGCTTACGAAAGGGGCATTTCAGGAAGGGAGTTGCATAGTTGCGTTGCACACAGGTGGGCAACAAGGATGGGCAGGGTTTCAACATCGCTTTGGAGCGTTGCAGATTGTTTAATTTTTTCCCAAAAAAAGCACCAAAAATTTAACAAAATTTCGCACCAATATTTGTTTCAAAAAAAGCGGTCGTTTTTTTGAGCAAACGGTCATTTGTGCGTTTTTATGATAAAATGGAAGATTTTGCGAGAATACGGCAATGTATAGGTTAAATTTCTACATTCATTTAGTTTTATCTTTTTTTTGAATCCAACACTTAATTTAAAACAAAAATGATTAATTTTGGGCGGTTAAAATGAAAGAAAAAAACTTTTGCACTGTGGAAAATTAACCCGGACTTAACTTTAAAAATACAGCGAAAGGATTTTTAGCCCTTCAAAATTCTGGTATTTTAAATAGCTAACATCATGCTTATCAAGCCTTAACCCATCTAAAATGGACAAGCTTCAAGAATGTTAATAACTCAAACCCCATGTGGATAAAGTGAACATTTTTCCACTTTATCCACATCTCATTCCCGGGTTTTCCACAGAATTCTTGCCACACGGATTGTTTCAAAAAAAGAAATCAAGCGCTTTACATTAGGTTTGCACTCAGGTTTCCACACACCAACCAATGAACGAATCCAATAATTTTCCTCAAGGCAACCAACAAGGCGGATCCGACCGTCGCCGTCGCAATACCTCCAACCAGGAGGGGTTATCCAATTTTGTCTTTGGTAAAGTGCAACCCCAGGCTGTTCCCTTGGAAGAAGCGGTGTTAGGAGCCCTGATGCTGGATCGGGAAGCGCTTCCTATGGTGATGGATATCCTTCGTCCGGAGAGTTTTTACTTGGAAGGCCACCAACATATCTATCGGGCAGTCATTCGATTGTTCGAACGTTCCAATCCGGTTGATTTGCTCACTGTAACGGAGGAGCTAAAAAAAGCCGGCGAGCTGGACAAGATTGGCGGCGGTTATTATCTGGTGGAACTTACCAACCGGGTTGCCTCTGCGGCCAATATTGAATATCACGCTCGTATCATTGCCCAAAAGCATATTCAAAGGGAACTCATTGGCGTAAGCACCCGAACCATCCGTGATGCGTATGAAGATACCACGGATGTATTTAACCTGCTCGATGAAGCAGAAAAAGGACTCTTTGCCATTACCCAAAACAACCTGAGTCGCTCTTATGAAAGCATGGGTACCCTGAGCAGCAAAGTGCTCAAACAGATTGAAGAACTTTCTAAAAAAGGCGACGGACTTACCGGTGTACCTACCGGTTTTACGGATCTGGACCGGCTTACCTCAGGTTGGCAGCCTTCAGATTTAATCATTTTGGCAGCCCGGCCGGGCATGGGAAAATGCCTGGCAAAAGGCACTAAAGTGTTGATGTACGATGGTTCCCTTCGCTGTGTGGAAGATCTTCAATCTGGCGAATTGTTAATGGGAGATGACTCCAGTCCTCGCACTATACTTTCCACAACGAAAGGCAGAGAAATGATGTATTGGGTGCGTCAAAACAAAGGAATGGACTATCGTGTAAACGAAAGTCATATCCTTTCCCTAAAACGCAGTCGCAATGAAGGCCCGCATTCCGCCGGAGATGTGTTAAATATCCCGGTAAAAGAATATATCAACAAGTCAAACAAGTTTAAAACCAATTATAAAGGCTATAAAGTTGCTGTTGAGTTTGCCTCAAAACCTTTTACTGTTCACCCTTACTTTCTTGGACTTTGGCTGGGAGATGGGAACAATAGTAGCAGTACCATCACAACTAACGACACAGAGGTAGTTGATTTCTTACATAGCTATTCCGAGGACCTTGGATTGACTCTTACACCCCGAAAGATACAATCCGGGAAATGTCCGCAATATACCATCACCAATGATCGACAGCACGCCATGGGATATTCCCTGCATGGCATGTTAAAGGAAATTGGTGTGCTTCATCACAAACATATTCCAGAGTCTTATCTGATCAATAATACCGTAAACCGCCTGGATTTATTGGCCGGTTTAATTGACAGCGATGGGCATTATCTTTCACAATCAAACGGCTTTGAAATTACCAAAAAGGAGGAGTTGCTTGCACAGCAGATCAAATTTCTCTGTGATTCCTTAGGTTTTAGAACTTCTATCGCGAAAAAAAAGGCCCAAATTGCATCAATCGGCTACGAAAGCACTGTTTGGCGTGTCCGGATCTATGGGAATATTGAACGAATTCCGGTTCGAATTAAAAGAAAACAGCCAAATCCATGGAAAAGTCGCGTGAATTGGCAAGTTACCGGCATCAAGGTTGAGCCGGATTGTATAGATGATTATTTTGGTTTTGAACTGGATGGCAATGGACTATTCCTGTTGGAAGACATGACGGTTACCCATAACACTTCCATGGTGTTGGCTGTAGCCCTAAACGCCGCCCGCGATTTCAACAAAGGCGTGGCATTATTCTCTTTGGAGATGGCCTCTACGCAGCTCGTGCAACGTCTGATTTCCATGGAATCTGAAATTCCAGCCACCAAATTCCGAAACGGAAAACTGGAAGATTACGAGTGGCAGATGCTGCAAAGCACCGTGGAACGATTGAATTCTGTACCCATATTTATTGACGATACCCCAGGCATCAACATTTTTGAACTGCGCGCTAAATGTCGCCGGCTAAAAATGCAGTATGATATTCAGATCATCATCATTGATTACCTGCAATTAATGACCGGCTCCACTGAAGGCAACCGCGGTGGAAACCGGGAACAGGAAATTGGCAGTATTTCACGGGCATTGAAGGGTCTGGCTAAGGAATTGAATGTGCCCGTAATCGCCTTGTCGCAGCTAAGTCGTGCAGTAGAGGTGAGGGGTGGAAGCAAACGCCCGCAGTTGAGCGATTTGAGGGAATCAGGATGTTTAACTGGCGACACCCTTTTAACGGATGCCATTAGTGGAAAGAGGATAACCATCAAGGAGTTAACAGACCGGCCACACCAGACTCCGTTTACCTCCCTTGGTATGGATGACCATCTTAAAGTAGGGCCACAACACTTGGTAAAAGCTTTCTATTCCGGGCAGAAACAGGTTTTCGAGCTTACCCTACATTCCGGAAGGCGGATCAAAGCCAGCGCGAATCATCCTTTTTTCAAAATAAACGGATGGACCGCACTGGAGAATCTTGAAGTAGGAGATCGGATTGCGACCCCTCGAAAAATCACTATTTCAAGCCCCTCCAATCCACTATCCAAACTGGAATTGACACTACTCGCCCATCTGATAGGCGACGGCTGTATTCTCCCCCGTTCGCCCTATCATTATACAAGCGCCGATTGGACGAACATTGAGGCAGTTAACACCTGCGCGCGCGAGCTGTTTGGCATTGAAGCAAGGGTAGTTCCTCAGGGTAACTGGTGGCATACCTATCTGCCATCACCTTACCATTTAACGCACGGAGTAAAGCATCCGATCACAAAATGGTATGAAAAACTGGGACTGGAACGTGTACGCTCTTTTGACAAACGACTGCCCGATGAGTTATTCCAATGTGATGAATCACACATTGAACATTTCCTGCACCATTTGTGGGCAACCGACGGAAACATCAGCTGGAAAACAACACATAAGGATCGACAACCTGCGCTTGCCATTTATTATGGAACAACCAGCGCCATATTAGCCGAACAGGTACAGCATTTATTGCTGCGATTGGGCATTCAGTCAAGTGTTAAAATTACCCAAAAAGGAAATCATCGACCAAGTCACAATATTTGGATAGAAGGAAAAGAAAATCAGGCGCGTTTCCTTAATCAGGTGGGGTGCTTCGGGGCAAGAGGTGCCAAAATCCCCACAATGCAACTTGCCTTGGAAGCCATAAATGGCAATCCCAACAACGATACCATTCCTAAAGAAGCCTGGCAGGGTGTTATTTCAGATGCTAAGGCAGAGGCAGGACTTTCCTGGCGAACATTCTCTTCAAAATTAGAAACTGCGTATTCCGGAAGTTCACTACATCAAAGCGGAATCTCCAGAGCGCGTATGCAGCGCGTTGAAACCATATTACCAACCGAATCGATTGCCAATTTGGCACACTCCGATATTTATTGGGATAAAATCAAATCCATTACGCCGCTTGGCGTCGAAG
This sequence comes from Saprospiraceae bacterium, assembly GCA_044347755.1. GTDB lineage: Bacteria > Bacteroidota > Bacteroidia > Chitinophagales > Saprospiraceae > M3007. The sequence continues at coordinate 4,844 of JBIKUE010000137.1, read as the reverse complement.
ATGTTTATGATGCAACTGTCCTGGAGGTTCACAATTTTGTGGCAAACGATTTTATTGTTCACAATAGTATTGAGCAAGATGCGGACATCGTTTCCTTCATCTACAGGCCGGAATACTATCAGATTCTGGAAGACGAAAATGGCCAAAGCCTGAAAGGAATCGCGGAATTCATTGTAGCCAAGCACCGTAACGGCGCCCTGGACACCGTGAAACTCAAATTTACCGACACCTTTGCCAAATTCAGTAACCTTGACGACCCCTCATTTGCCGGCCTTCAGGATCCTCTTTCCGGTCCTTTCCAGCCCAGCGTAATCACCCGGCAATCCAGAATGAACGACGAGGATATACCGTTTTAGTGTTTGAATGTTTGAGTGTTTGAGTTGGCGTTCGGCTGGGCTGTTCAAAGGGCTAATCGCCCTGTTTTTACCACTGAGCTCTTTTCAAAGGCGTCAGCCTAACAAAATGCCCAGCCCAACGCCAACTCAAACACTAAAACACTCAAACACTCATAAACGGAAAATCCCCCGCCCGGAATACCGGACGGGGGATTGCTCTGGGGATGCAAGAAAGGAGCAGGTGATGAATGGGCTAAAATTAGTCGATATTTTTCTTTTCAGCCTCACGCATGCCCTGACGGATTTCATCTTCTACAGAGTTCTTGGCGCTGTTGAATTCACGGATTCCACGGCCCAAACCGCGCATAAGTTCCGGAATTTTTTTACCGCCGAATAAAAGCAGTACAACCAGGAAAATGAGGATCAACTCCGAACCGCCGAGGTTGCCAAGAAACAAAAGAGTAGCAGTCATAGTCATTGAATTTAAGAGTGTAGAAAATGGAAGATAACCTCCATTTTGCCTTTGACTAACTAGGCGGTGCAAAGTTACATCTCAGATTTCGCAATTCTGTCAATGATATGCAATTTAACCCTTCTGTTCTTGTTTTACTTTTGAACGAAGAGTTTGCCGACGCCAACTAATTTTCCTTTCTGCAGGATTCTGAAGGTGTAAAAACCGGAATTCCATGATTCACCTTGTAATATAAAGGCTGAGCCTTCTGTTTCCTGTTCCAGTATCAATGTGCTGTTTACATCAAACACCTGCAAGGTGAGCTCACCGTAAGTTTCCAATCCGCTCACTTCTAAGGTTGTATGATCCCGCAACGGATTTGGACTCGCTAGAATACGAACCTGTGGTAGCACCGGTTGCCAGGCTTCTGTAGTGATGAACTCCTCACTTATTTGAAGCCAGGTAGTGTTGGTGATTATCGGTTCATTAAAATCAAAATAAATCGCGGCCTTGTTCTCAATAACCGTTTCAAGCGGAACGTCATCACGGTGCCGGATCATAAATTTCACAAATCCGTGCGACAATGGTTCGTTTGTATTGGAGTCAGGTAATGCAATGCCCTCAAAATCAAAATGAACGATGCCCTCCCCGGTTAGATTAAAGGAATATGGATGACTGCTTGCGCCAAACCGAATGGATGACGGATCCAGCCAGGAAGATAAGGTATCCAAAATCCTTACCGTAAAGGCTGTATCTGTTCCTGTATTCTGAAAACGGATCTGGTACTCAATTTCGGTTCTGGGGCGAATAAAATGTTCAGCCCCAAAACCGATCGGGTCACTGTGTTTATCGTTAGGATCAAAAGAACCTTTGTTGGGCGTACAAATCCTATCAAGCGCCGGCGCTTCATCTGCCTGAGGAAATTGATTTACAAAGCCTGTAGAAAAAGTGGCGTTGGCAGTACACCCTTCAACAGAAAGACCAAACCACTGGGAATACACTTGATTTAATTGCTCCTGCACCTCTAATCGCCAGGTGCTGCCATTGGCCGGCACCGCAACTTCCATGGTTTCTCCGGCAGATAACCCACTGGAAAAGGCCCAGCGAAACATTACGCCATCTTCCACTACAACGTAGTTCAAAGCAGTTATTACATCAACAGTATTGGTTATAGAAAAACGTAGAGAGTCTGACTGGCAGTTACTACTTACCTGCAAGCTTGTGCCATACCACCCGACACCCGGGGGCATACACAAGGTATCCGGATAAATATATGCCTCAGTACAGTGGGTTTGCCCTAAAGCGGCATTACAGTTGACAAATACCTCGATGTTTAGGCTACCACATTCGCCAACCTCCAAATCACCCACCTCAAATCGGAATACATTCGAGCCTAAATCAGTGAACGGCATAGAAGACCCGACTTGCGTTAAGAACGGATCTAACGCTACTGTTACATAGGCATCAATGGCTTTTTGGGTGCCTTTGTTACAATATTGTAATTGATAAAAATTTTGGTCGAAACACCTACGCAACTTGTCTACCCCCAGGTTAATTTCCAATGCCGGACAAGTAAAAATAGCCTGGGCAGCAAAATCACCGCCCGCTACTATTTGTCCAGGGGTAACCACATCTACCGGAACAGCGTTGGTGCAAATCCCCCACAACCCATTCGGAACCAGCACTTTTATAACATATAATCCAAGCGGTACACCTATTTCGTACTGTCCATCTGCATCCGTAACACTGTAGAGCGTATCAGCAGCACTTTCTGCCCGAACGAGCCATCCGGCTAATCCGGCTTCGTTGTTGGCGAAACTGCAACTTTCATCCGTGTCAAAATACACCTTGCCTTGAATAGCTCCGCAAGCGCCACTGGACAGCAAATTCACTGCATATTGAGCCGTGGCGGTACAACCATTCATATCAGTCAGCGTCAGCGTATAAACACCCGAAACGGAAACAGAAACAACCTGTGTAATAGCCGAAAAATTATTAGGGCCAGCCCAGGCATAGGTCGTTCCTGGGATTGCCGGACCCGAAAGGGTTTCTTCCACGCAGTTGTTAGCCAGCGAAACAATACTAAATTGCACAGGTGCCGGATCCACAAGAACAAACACCTCTGAGGCGGTACAGCCTGTTGCATCTATCACGACCAGATGATATTCATCCACGGGAATATTATTCAAATGCTGTGTGTTGGCAAATGCCGGACCACCAGGCGACAATGACCACCCAAAACTGTACGGTACAGCGCCCCCGGAAACGGCTACCTGAATGCTGCCAGTAGCACTTCCCAGACACACAGGATTTGCTACCACACCACTTATCTGCAACAACTGATTCTGATCTATAATGGCACTTGCTGATTGTGTACAACCAATAGCGTCTGTAACTGTAACTGTATACGTTCCAGCCTGAAGGTTATTCACATCTTCCGGATTATTGGTTCCGGAAATATGCTCCCAGTCAAACAAATACCCTGGATTACCACCAGTAGTTGTCAGGTTGATCCAGCCTTGCGATGTTCCGAAACATATGTTCGGCGAAACGTTGGTATTAACCTGAATGGCCGAATTTCCAGGCACTTGAAAAATTTGGGTAATCGTGCAATTCAATTGGTCAGTAACCGTCACCGTATAGGTTCCGGCCGGCAAGTTTCCAATATCTTCCGTGTTACTTCCCTGGCTCCAGTCAAAAGTATAGCCGGGTGTACCGCCCGTTACCGACAAATTAATGGCGCCAGTATTGGCGCCTGCGCAAAGCACCGGCGTTACCACTCCTGTTACATCCATGGAGCTATTGTTCTGAATCGTAACCGAAAGTGATTTGGTACAGCCCAGGGCATCCTGTACCGTTACCGTGTAGGTTCCGGTACACAGATTGGGATGATTTTTAAATGGATAACCATCGCTCCAGAAATACGTGAAGGGCCCGGTACCCATTACAGTCAGGTCGGCAGAACCATTACAACCTCCTGCGCAGTTAGTGCCCTGAGTAGTGGCAGAGAGGGCCATATTAGAACTTTGTCCAACAAAGACACCCGACTGACTGCTGCACCCCAGAGCATCTGTAACCGTTACAGAATATACCCCGGACACTAAACCGTTTATATCCTGTGTGTTAGGTCCTGATGACCACAAATAAGTATAGGCTGGCTGGCCACCCGTGGCTGTGAGGTCAATGGAACCATCATTGCCATTACAGGTGGCATCAGTTGGAGTTAATTGTATCGTAATACCTGACGGAGCTTTCTGAACGGCATAAGGTTTCACCGCTGAACAGCCGGCGCCATCATACACGGTAAGGGTGTAAGTACCGGCACACAAAAAAATCAGATCCTGAGTCATGTTACCCGGACTCCAGGCATAGTCTAAGGGCGGGAGGCCGCCAGTCACCGTCACATCAATAGATCCCGTGCAGGCGCCATTACAAGAAGTATTTGTGATAATGCCGGACTGCAACAGGCCAAAACCAAGGTTAACCTCAAAGATCTCAGAGGCCAAACAGTTATTCGCATCAGAAACGAATACGACGTAAGAGCCTGGGCCAAGATTTTGTATATCCTGTTGTGTACTGCCATCAAACCATAAATAGGATAATGGAGGCGCAAAATTGCCAATAATACTCAAATCAATAGCTCCGTCATTTTGATTCGTACAGGAAGCATGGGTGATGTTGGTACTCAATGTATAAGTAGCACCTGGTGACAGAGTAGCCGTATACACCTCCGAACAGGTTCCTCCGGCATAAGTAATGGTAACGGTATATGTGCCTTGTCCCAATCCGGAAATATCCTGAGTGGTTGCCCCTGTACTCCATTGATACTCAAAAGGTCCGAACATTCCGGTTACCGTCAGATTGATGGCGCCGCCAAACGGGTTCTGACAGGTAGGTTGCGTAAAATCCAGATCCACCGTAATCGTGGAGGTATCCTTTACCTCCCCTTCTGCATAATATTGGCAACCGGTCGCATCTGTGATGGTTGCAGTGTAGGTACCAGTGGCAATATTGATCAAATTTTGCTGCTGACTACCACCTGACCATAGATAGTCATA